>JAAZOW010000319.1 GCA_012797575.1 Methanomicrobiales archaeon
AACTGCAGCATAGACGATAGCGAGAAACCCGCCCCAGATCGCGAGGAACGCAAAGGGATCGGTGGGTGGAAACCCCCACCCGACCCCGCCGATACCCGCAGGCTCAAGGAGGATGTAGTAGGGGAGGTAGATGAGGAGGGCTATCCCCGGGACGGCGACGACGGCTGCCCGGGAGATGTTGTCCCGCTCCCGGACCCAGAGAAGGAGGAGGAAGGCGGCGACGATCGGGCCATAGACGAGGGCATCCCAGGAGCTCAGGAGCGGCATCGAGCCCGTACTCAGGGCGATGAGGAGGAGAAGGCTCCGCCTCCCCCGCTCGCCCAGCCCTCCCCACCGCAGCCACGCAAACCCGAGGAGGAAGATGAGGAGGACCTGGTTGAACATGGCCATCTCAAACGCGTGGACGTTTCCGAGGAAGAGGGAGAAGACCGGGAACTCGAACCGACCCCCGGCGACGATCCAGTTGGTATCCTGAAGCGCCCCATAGAGATCCTGGCCGGCGGCGAGGAACCAGGGGACCGCCGGCGGGACGAGGAGGAGGACCGCTACCGGGAGGGAGCGCCACCGCCCGAGGAAGAGGTGACCTGTGGCGTAGAGGACCACGAACGCCGTCCCATAGACCGCGGCCGGTATGAGGTTGAAGACCACCTCAGAGGGTATGCCGGTCACAACCCCGAGGCTCCCCATCAGCCAGTGACCGAGGTAGTAGTAGACGGTGAGATCTCCACCTGAAAACCAGGGATCGAGCGGCGGCACGACCGGGTATTTCATGATCGCCGCGAGGAAGGCGTGGTTCATGTACTGCTCGCTGAAGTAGTTGATGGGCGGGTTCGTGAACCGGACGCTGAGCGCGAAGAGGAATCCGACCAGGAAGACCGCATCCCAGGAGAGGAGGCCTCGGAGATCGTCGATCCGGTAGTCGCCCCTCCAGAGGGCGAAGACCGCGAGGGCGGCGAAGAGGAGGAGGGCGAGGGTGACCGGTATGCGAAGGAGACCGCAGTACCAGGTCGCGAGGGCGAAGAGGAGAAGGGAGACCGGGTATGCCGCTGGGTAGGCATAATCCCCGAGGGCGGGGCGGATATGGGGCCAGAGGGCCATCTGAAGGCCTTTCAGGACTCCGGCCCAGAGCAGGATGTGACCTGCCTGCAGGAGGGGGTCCACACCCGATATCAGGAGGCGGAGTATATGCGACTTTTGCTTCTGACGCGGGCAGGTCACCCGCCGGCACAGCGGCTACGATCACAGAGCCGAGAGGGTATGGTCAGGCTTATGGGTGCACCTCCGCCTTCTTCACACGAGATCCTCTCTCGTGACGATCCCAGTCCCCGCACTCGGCGAGGACCTCCCACCTCCGCTGTATACCCTCTTTCAGCCGCACAATCCGGGCAGTTCCACCGAAACTCTCCTCGACCTCGAAGAATTCCCGTGCCTTCTGCTCGTTGAACGGACCGTAACGCGTAATTTTGCTACTATCACCGAGAACCTCGACCCGGTACTTCAGACGGGAGACATCCATCAATCATTCACTGACCCAGAGACTGGCCTGCACCTCCATAAATCTTCGGGATCCTTCACAGACGCAGACGCGGGGTGCCCGATGCTACGCCCCCCCCATGGGGAAACAAAGGCTCCACGTCGTCTGGAGGGGGTGCCCGGCCGGCCGGAGCTTTCCCGTAACATCGAAGGAGGATGGCGGAGCTCTCCGAAGACAATCCTGAAGGCCATCAACCGCACCGGAGGATGTGTGGTTGCAAAAAGAGAAATCTCCCCCGGGGGCGGTGCGGTCGCACGATGGCCCCGGAAGAGGGGGAGGCTCAGATGAGCCCGAGATCCGAGTAGAGGTGCTCCCGGATCTCCCGGAGAGCATCCGTGGCTGCAGATGCTCTCCGGGTCACGGGTCTACCGGCTCGAACCGCCTCGACGACCGCCGAGTCGAAGGGGATCTTTCCTACAACAGTCAGATCCTCCTCTGCACAGTAGTCCTCGATCTCTCTGCAGATATCCTCCGCAAGATCGAACCGATTGATCACGACGAATATCCGGACGCCGAACCGCCGGCAGACCGTCACCAACCGCGTGAGATCGTGGAGCGCCGCGACCCCTGGTTCTGTCACGATGAGGACCGAGTCCATCCCGCTGACCGTTGCGATCAGCGGGCAGCCGATCCCCGGCGGACCGTCGACGAGCATCAGGTCGGCGCCCTCCGAGAGGGCCACGGCCCGCTTCTTCACCTCAATGACGAGCAGTCCGGAGTTCCCGGAACCCGGGAACAACCGGGCATGAGCGAGATTTCCGAGATCGGTCTCCGATGTGTAGACTTCCCCGCAGACGTGCGGTACCATCTCGATGGCACCCATGGGGCAGACGTAGGCGCAGACGCCGCAGCCCTCGCAGTGGAGGGTATCCACCACCCAGGCGTCATCCCGGCGCACGATCGCGCCAAACCGGCAATTGTCCGCACAGATTCCGCAGTCGCTACAGAGATCCAGGTCAATCCGACCCACCTCGAGCCCCCGGAACTCCTCGGTGGTGAGCCGCCGGGGAGCGAGGAGGAGAGCCAGGTTCGCAGCATCCACGTCGCAGTCAGCGAGGACCTGTGGCACTCCACCGATATCGGCGAGCGCTGCGGCCACCATCGTCTTCCCGGTGCCGCCCTTGCCGCTTATGACGGCGAGCCGGATCATGGGCTCACCCCCGAAATGGCATCAGCGAGGGCGGCGAACCGTTCCTCCCACCCCGCAAGATCACGGCTGATGAGCCCGCCCCGGTTCTGGATTGCGGCGATCTCCCGAGAGAACGGGATGGTCATCAGGATCGGGAGACCATGCTCCCGGCAGAACGCAACGGTCTCTTCATCCTGCCCGTCGCTCCGGTTG
>JAAZOW010000113.1 GCA_012797575.1 Methanomicrobiales archaeon
AAGGGGGGTGCTGACCTGTTACCTTATGGTTCACATCGAGCCCGAAAATCTGAACAAAGCACTAAAATAATAGGAGGGGCTCCGCAAAGTGAGCGCCAGGTGCTTACTTCCGACGCACGGCAAGTTCTTCGAGGACATCAGCCACGTCGGTGCCTGATGCCTGCAAGGCCACAAGGAGATGGAAGAGGAGGTCGGCCGCTTCCGAGATGGTCCTCTCTGGAGTTCCACCTTTTGCGGCGAGAATGAACTCGACCGCCTCTTCACCGACCTTTTCCAGGGACTTATCAACCCCCTTCCGGTGGGTCAGGAGGGACGAGACGTAACTCTCTGCTGTGGGGTGTTCTGCCCGATCCTGAATGACCAGCCAGATCTCGTCAAGAACACTCCAATCACGCATGACTGCCATCTCCTTCCAGAACCTCCCCGAGGCTGGCACTGAAGTACCGGGGGAGCAGGAGCCGTGCTTTCTCGATAGTGCACCCGCCTCTCCCGATAGCGATGCCAAGATCTCCTCCGTGGACGTATACGGTGAGCCGCCCGTCGTCTTCTCTCTTCACACCGACGACTCGGGCAGGCCGAAAGACGTTCTTCGTGAAATTTTCGATCTCAGGAGAATATTCAACCATCTCGATACGTTTCCCGAGGACCCGTTGCATCTTTCTGATATTGCTCCCTTTCCGGCCTATAGCAAGACCCATATCCCCCTCTTTGATGAGGTATATGATGCGGCCGAAACGGTCATCGATGATGCAGTCAAGTGCGGTCGCCCGGGTAAGAATCCTCAGCTCTTCGATATATCGCCGTTCTTTGAAAGCTATGGTTCGTATCATTTAAGAAGTCCCCAATGGGAATGATGCGGTATCAACTACCACAGGTCAAGACCTGTGACGTATTGTGGGAAAGGAGGTCAGATATCCTTGTAGCGGTGAACGTGTCCGACAGGTGCTGGCGAGCAGCCTTATTATTCCCGGTCGGTTGACGTACGTGACCGCTACCGATCAATCGCTCATCTCGCAATAGGCTCACCGGCTACTCTTGTACCCACCTGAATCTACGTAACTCTCCCGCGGGTTCCCTCAATGGACAAGCGCTCTTGTGAGCATTGCGGGGAGTTACGGTACCTTCTGTGTTGTCTTCAGACTACAAAAAACCTTCTGCCGGCGCGCTTCCTTCCCGGTTTGTGCCGGGAATCTCCATGCAGCGGTGCGCCGATTCTCGAGGGGAGCAGTGCAGTCGGACGGAGACGAAACGCGGATCCCGCACCATACAGACATCCTCCCCGCCCGCTCAGGAAAGTCGCACCCAGGACCCCACGCGATTTCTCCCCCCGGAGTGGGTGGAGCGGTCACCAGACCTGGAATGGGCGGTTGACTGAAACCCGACAACCCAGGGGCAACCGCATCAGCACTTCTGCAGGATCACCTTTATCGCCGCCCCTTCCTCGGGTCTTCCGGGAACCCGGTCCGCTGCCCAGACCCGCCCCCCGTACTGGCCTACGAGGGTCTTGACGATATGGAGCCCAAGACCTCTGCTCCCAGAGGTGGTCTTGCTCCCCCGGCTGAAGCGATCGAATATGTTGAGTTTTAAGTGATCAGGTATGCCGATGCCGGTATCAGCGACTGAGAGCGTCACGATATCCCCGATCTCCATGATGCTGATCTCGATCTGCACCGTCATCCCGCCGAACTTGATGCTGTTGCTGATGAGGTTGGATACAACGTGTTCGAGGAGCGGATTGGCCCAGACCATGCAACTCTCTCCCTCGTAGCGGATATCGATCCCCGCATACCGCTGGATCTGATCACGGATGATGCAGTCCAGGTCGA
>JAAZOW010000293.1 GCA_012797575.1 Methanomicrobiales archaeon
CCCTGCCACGGGACGTTCGTGGTGAAGATCCCGGGCGGTGCCGAGATCGCACGATTGCGAGAGAGGAAGTAGTCACCGCGTATAAGGAGAGGGTGGCTCGCCCGTATCCCATGGCGATGAACAGCCTCTCTCATCCCCAGAACATCTCCCCGGTGCCGGGAAGCGCTTCATGGAAGAGGTGTGACAATGAACGAACCGTTGAGTGTGCTGCTGATCGGGAAGAGTCCCGGCAACCTCGAAGGGATGCTCCGCGAGTGCGGGCGCACGATCAGACTGCTACACTGCAGACATCCTGAAGATGGGCTCGATCGGGTATCGGAAGGAGGGATCGATGCTGTGCTCCTCGATCTCGAGGACGGGCAGGGTATAGCGATCGTTGACCATCTGCGGCGGACGGCGCCCGGCGTTCCGGTCATCGTGCTCACCGCGACCGGGGAAGATCCCGCCGTGCTCCATGCGGCGCAGGATCACCTGGCCCGGGAGAGGATCAACGCTGAACTGCTCTACCGGGCGATCCGGTGCGCCCTCGAACGGGCGCGGGCAGAGACCGCGCTCCGGCATACAGGGGCGACGTACCGCAAGCTGGTTGAGAACCTCAACGAAGGTGTCATCGCCGTGGATGAGGCCGGCCTCATAACCTTCGCCAACCCGCGCATGGGGGAGATCCTCGGCTACCCTGCGGAGCGTCTGGTCGGACGACCGGTTGCAGGGTTCTTCGACGCTCCCGACAGGGTGAGATCCGCGTCAAAGAACCTGTTCTGCCGGGAGACTGACCGGAGGCAGGAGTTCGAACTGGACCTTCGCCACAGCGGCGGTGGGCGGGTCCATGCGCTCATGGTCACATCGCCGGCCACCGATGAGTCCGGTAGGTTTTGCGGCTCGATCGTCGGCGTTCTGGATATAACCGAGCGAAAGCGGGCGGAAGAGGAGCTCCGGAACCGGAATGAGCAGCTCATGATCCTCAACCAGATCATCAGTGTCTCCGCAACCTCCCTCTCTCTCGCCGAACTCCTGGAGGAGTCGCTGGAGAAAGTGCTTGAGCTGATGGGGTTTCATGTCGGCATCGTCTACATGCTCGACGCCGACCGGAGATTGGCCCGGGCACAGCACCAGAGGGGCGTGCCATCATCATACATATCCAAAGGCCGCACGATCAAGATCCACCACTGGCCGTTTAACTTCATATTTGTCGCCGGTCAACCCCGCTACATAGAGCACCGGCCAGACCTCAACTCCATCGAGGCGGGTATACTCAGGGAGCTCGACGTCTCAGCGCTCGCCTGTATCCCGCTCATCGCAGAATCTGTCGTCGTCGGGGCGGTCTACACCGGAAGTCGGTCGAAAAAGTCTTTTTCACGTGAAGAACAGACGTTACTTGAGATGATCGGCAAAGAGATCGGGTCGGGTATCCTGAAGGGCATGCTCCACAAGAGGTTGGAGGCGGCAAACCGGGAGGCGAACCTCTACCTGGACATCATGACGCACGATATCAGGAACACCGAGAACGTCTCGGGCCTCTACGCCGGCCTCCTCATCGAGATGCTGGAGGGAGAGGCTGCCCTGTATGCGCAAAAGATCGAAGAGAGCATCCTCAGGAGCAAGGAGATCCTGAGAAACGTCACCACGATCCGCCGTATCCATCACGAGGCGCCCGACGCCAGGCCGATCGATCTCGACGCCGTCATCAGAGGGGAGATCGCCGATTTCCCCGATACCGCGATAGAGCTCTGGGGTGCGCCCCGCCGGGTCTGGGCTGACGACCTCCTCCCTGAGGTCTTTTCAAACCTGATCCGCAACGCCGTCAAGTTAGGGGGTCCGGGAACCGCGATCACCGTCCGGGTGGAAGAGTATGGTGATGAGAACATACTGATCTCCATCGAGGATACCGGACCGGGCATACCTGATCCCCTGAAGGGGTCAATTCTCCACCGGTTTGAGCGGGGATGGATCGAAGGATGCGGTGACGGGCTCGGGCTCTTCGTCGTCTGGACGCTCATCGAGCGTTACGGCGGCACGCTCCGGGTGGAGGACCGGGTGGAAGGGCGGCCGGATCTCGGTGCAGCGTTCAGGTTCACCCTTCGTGAGGTGCTCCCCTCCGGGAGCGATGGAGGCGGGGGCAGGTACCCGGTCGAGGAGGAGTGCGAGTGAGCGCTATCCCGGCCGCCGCGGCAGGGGGCCGATACCCTGCACTGATATCAGAAGATTTATAGGTTCTGGTTCAGCATGTATCGACGTGGCATCTGCATCCGTCCGGGTTACTCAGTTCTTCGCGGCGATCGTGGTCTGCCTGCTTGCCGGGCTGATTGGGTCAATCTTTACGGCGCCGGCCGTCCCCACCTGGTATGCCACGCTTACAAAACCTGCTCTGACCCCTCCGGCATGGCTCTTTGGCCCCGTCTGGACGGTGCTCTTCATCCTTATGGGTATAGCGCTCTACCTCGTCTGGAGGAAGGGGTGGGAGCAGAAGGACGTGCAGGTCGCGACGGCGATATTTGCCGTCCAGCTGGCCCTCAACGTCCTCTGGTCCTACTTCTTCTTCGGACTGCAGGTCCCGTTCCTCGCTCTCATCGAGATCGTCCTCCTCTGGGTTGCAGTCTGCATAACGATCGGCGCCTTCTACCGGATATCGATACCGGCGACGGCATTGCTCCTGCCCTACCTTCTCTGGGTGACCTTTGCGGCTTACCTCACCTACGGTATCTACACCCTGAACCCTCTTTAGGGTACGTCCTCGATGTTCCGCCAGACGTGGGCGAA
>JAAZOW010000136.1 GCA_012797575.1 Methanomicrobiales archaeon
AAGAGAAAAAGAAACCTTATTCTGTCCGTGTTGTGACATTGTAGCAAACGAGGTGTATTCTATTCATGGAGTTGAATGGTGTTCCTATCGATGATACCTATGCAGAGGCGTTCCCGACCTGGGTTGCACGGCCAATTATCACCGCCGTCACCGAAGAATGGGCATACAAGGCAGCAGTGGAGGCCGTTGGGTTTGCCACATCCACCATAGGGTGCCCGGCAGAAGCAGGCATCGACTGTTTCGTCTCCCCCGACGATACCCCTGATGGGCGCCCCGGGTATGCGATCATGATCTGTGCCAGCAAGAAGAAGCTTAAAGACCAGGTGGTTGAGCGCCTCGCTGAGTGCATCCTCACCGCGCCGACAACGGCGGTCTTCGACGGTCTCGCTGACGTCGTCGCCGAAGTCCAGGAGAAGCTTCCGGTCAAGCTCCACTTCTTCGGTGATGGGTATGAGGAGAAGCGCGAGGTCGGCGGCAGGGCGGTATGGGCTATCCCGATCATGGAGGGTGAGTACATCGGTGAAGAGGAGTTCGGCGCCGTCAAGGGCGTTGCCGGCGGCAACTTCTTCATCATGGGCGAGAATCAGATGGCAGCCCTTATGGCCGCTCAGGCAGCAGTCGATGCCATCAGCGGCGTTCCCGGAGTCATCACGCCTTTCCCCGGCGGCATCGTCGCGAGCGGTTCAAAGGTCGGGAGCAAGAAGTACAAGTTCATGGACGCAAGCACAAACGAGGCCTACTGCCCGACGCTGAGAGATAAGGTCGAGGGGAGCAAGGTGCCCGAAGGTGTGAAAGCGATCTACGAGATCGTCATCGATGGTGTCGATGAGGATGCGATCAGTGCCGCGATGGCTGAGGGGATCAGGGCCGCAACCAAGGTGCCGGGCGTGAAGCTCATCAGCGCCGGGAACTTCGGAGGTAGCCTCGGACCGTTCAAGTTTGAACTAAAAGACGTCCTGGCTGAATATCTCTAAACCTCTTCTTTTTCGGTCTCCCACACCTGCTCCGGTTGACCGGGCCTGAGGGGGCATGGGCGTGCAGGATTTTACATGGGAGTGCGACCGATCAGTTGCTGTCATGAGACCGCCACAGCGTCTGGTTCAAGAGACCGGAGCAGACTGCAGTACCTTGTGAGGTACTCTCTCCAGCGCACCCTACAGGGCGTGATCAGCAGGGGAATGAATCCCGGATCGTCCGCAAACACCCTCGTCATCATCTCTATCTACTCCATCACCCCGCACCAGCCCGTACACCGTCCCGATCGATCCTCTTAAATATCGTTGTCACCGATATCTTTGTTAACGATAATTTCGGTGACATCATGATTACACTCACACCTGATGAGGTCAGGGCTCGGTTCGGGCCACTGTTCTCGATGAAATTCCTCGTTATGGTTGATCAGAAGTCCGGACTCGCTGAGATCCGGGAGCATTGCCGGGCTCGGGGGACGATCGAGTGGGACGCGGCGAACCGGGTACGGGCGGGAGGGGCCATTCAGTCCTGCCACATCGAGGGCACGACGATGACGATGCTCGCCCGGTTGGGGGAATCCCGGGCGAAATTCGGGGCCGCGGATAGAGAGATCGGTGGGCAGGCGCTTGAAGGGGTCGAGGTCAACGGTGACGAAGTGGTGACGAAGTGGTCCGGCATTGCCGGGGCAGGCGTCGGCGTCGCGGCCTGTCTGCCTCAGGCTCCGGGCGTGATCAGAGCAGAGTATCCTTCAGAGGATGACCTCCGGATCGGTGGCGCCCGGGCCTGCCGGGTGCGGATCGTCTCGCCCCTCTATGAGAAGGTGACGATCGGGATCGATGATACCGATACGCGCGAGGAGGGCGCAACATGGGTGCTCGCGCTCAAATGCGCTGAGACCTGTGCCCTCGAGGGGGTGGAGTACCTGGATATGCGTCTCATACAGCTCAACCCGGCCGTGCCGAAGAAGACGACCAACTGCGTGGGCTCGGCCCTGAATTTCGCGGTCCGCCCGGGGAGGGTGGATGGGCTCCTCGAGTACGTCCGTGACTTCGTCGAGTCCAATGCGGTCAGCGATGACGCTGGTATAGCCGTCTACCGGGGGATTGAGTTTCCAGAGGAATCGTCCTACGCAAGAAGGGTCAAGACCGAGATCCTGACGCTCGATGAGGCCGAAGCCGAGGCCGCACGGATGGGGATCCAGTTCATCGATTCAAATGCCCGGAAAGGCCGGATTGGAGCGCTGGGCGCTGTTCTCTGGGGGAATAAGGGTGTTGAGGCGGCAGGTCTCTATGGAGAGACTCTCTGACCCCTACACGATACGGTATCCCCAGATCGTGGCAGTGGCCGATGAGGGCGGCGAGCGTGTGGAGCTCATCGAGTTCTTCGACTGCATCGGCGGCGCCATGTGGGTGAAACGTCACTATGCGCAGAGCCCTCTCGTCCACTCCGTCCGGACCGTGGGATCGACCAACCGCTACATGCTCTCAACCGGCAGTGCTGATCTCGCTCTCGAGGGCTCGACCTTCCCTGCAGGGATAGCTGCTGTCGCCGTCGATGAGCGCGAGATCGCCATCACCTACCGTGGCCTCGGCGGTGGAGGTGTTGGAGCATCCATCTGCCGCGCCTCAGCGCACGGGATCACCCGTCATGAGACCGATCCCTCCGGCGGCGGGCGGCTTGCTGGCTCGACGATCTGGCTCCCACGCCGTGAACGGGTGATCATCGGCGTCGACGATACCGATACCCCGGAGGAGGGGGCCACATGGACGTTGGCCCATAACATCGCCCGGGCCGTCGAGGATGAGCAATCCCGCTACCTCACCCACACCATCGTGCAGCTCTACCCGGTCCCCTACCGGACCAAGAACTGCGTCTCCATCGCCTGCGAGTTCGCTACATCCGACCCCGACGGGCTGATCCGGCGTTACCACGACTACCTGGAAGAGTACACCCTCTCGGAGGATACCGGGATGGCTGCCTGGCGGGGATTCGATCCCTCTCCCCTCGAGGAGTTTGGCAGGCGCGTGAAGATGGGTGAGGTCTCACGCGACAACCTTGCCACCCTCGACGAACGGCTCACCACCATCATGGATGGTCGGGGTGTGATCGGGGCGGTGGCGGCGATCCCGTTCTATACGAGGTTTGAGGAGGCGCTGGCGCTATGGAATGGATCCGGCTGAAAGCCCGGTTGCTCGAGGTGGGTTCCACCCGCCTCTCCGGCGAACCAGCAGACCAGTTCATATCCCACTCTGCCGCCGGCCCCTCAGCGGGGACCCCCGGTTCACTCTTCTTCTCTGTAGGCACCCGGAGGGTCCGGCTCTCTATCGATACGGCAAGCCCCATCGAGATCGTCCACCGGGGTGGTGGGGACGCGGACCTCTTCACCGGGGGCGAACAGGTCCGTGGTCGGCTCGAGCCCGCTGCGCTCCACTGCCCCCGCCAGGCCTACATAACAGCCAGCGGGGCCTGTATCTTCCACTGCCGCTACTGCTCCGTGCCCGGTCTCCCCGGGCGGCGGAAGGGGATCGACGAGATCGTCCGGATGGTTGAGGGTGTGGCCGACCGGGTCGATGCAATCTCGATCACGAGCGGCGTTAAGAGATCGGTCGAGGAAGAGGAGATGTATGTCCTCGACGTTGTCGAGGCGCTCCGGCGGTTCTCCCTCCCCATCGGCGTCTCGATATATCCCGGGCCCGAGACAGCGGCACGGCTCCACGCCCTCGGCGTCATCGAGGTCAAATTCAACATCGAGGCGGCGACGGAGACGCTCTTCTCTGACATGTGTCCCGGCCTCTCCTGGGAGGAGATCTGGGAGGCGCTCCGCAAGTCCGTGCCGCTCTTCGGACGGGGAAGGGTCTACTCGAACATCATCGTCGGCCTCGGAGAGACCGATGAAAACCTGGAGCGAGTCATGCGGGATCTCGCCGAGATCGGCGTTATCCCGGTCCTCCGTCCGCTCACCCCGGCGGGATCGCTTGCCGACCGGCACCGGCCGTCCGCCGACCGCCTGCTCCGTCTCTACGATGTTCATGAGGATATCCTCAGGAAGGCCGGACTCGATCCGGCCCGGGCGCTGACGATGTGCTCCGCATGCACCGGCTGTGACCTTGTGCCGGGGAGGGAGAGATGAAGGGTGTGGAGGCGCTGGCGCTCGCTCTCCAACGGTCGGCGGACTGCTGCTACACCGTCCCCGGCTACCCGATCTCGGAGCTCGCCGCCGCAGTCGGGGCCACGATCACCGTAAACGAGAAGGTGGCTCTCGAGTACGCCCTCGGCGACTCGATCTCTGGCCGCAGGGTCGCCCTCATCGTCAAGCACGTGGGCCTCAACGCCTGTGCCGACCCGCTGGTGCACGCCACCGCTCAGGGGCTCCGGGCCGGCGTTGTGGTGGTCGTCGGCGACGATATGCGCGCGGCCGCATCGGACGTCACGCAGGACTCCCGCTACTATGGCGAGGTTGCGCAGGTTCCGGTGCTGGAGCCGGATGGTGAGGTGATCGCACCGACGGTCGAGGCGGCATTTGAGGCTTCCGAGACCTTCTCCCGGGTGGCTATCGTCAGGGTCACCCCGGCCCTTCTGGATGCAGACGTCCCGGAGACCTCTGCACCCCGAAACGACCGGAAGGGGTGCCTTGCAGACCCCGAGCTCACGATGGCCGGGCGGGCGCAGGCGAGCGATCGGCGGGTCCGGGCGATGTTTGCCTGGTCGCGGTCGTCGCCCCTCAACCGGCTCTCCGGCGGTTCTGTCGGGACCGGTCCTGCAGATGGAGCAACCCGGGTGGTCACGGTCTACCCGCCGCCTGCTGACCCCGAGGTGTTCACCCGGATCCAGGAGATCGGCCGCCCCTTCCTCGGTGAGCACAGGCTGTTTACGCCTCCGGAGATCGCCGGGGAGCCCGAGAGGTTCTCTGCCCGGGGCTACAGCCGGACATTCTGCCGCGACTGTCCGTTCCATCCGGCCTTTGCCATCCTACGCGATCGGGGCATGCAGGCCATATGCGACGCCGGGTGTGCGATCCTTGCGATGAATCCGCCCTACCGTATCGGTATCGCTACCTACGGCCTCGGTTCATCGATCGCGGTGGCGGCGACCAGCACAGGGGTGGCACTCACCGGCGACTACGCGCTCCTTCATTCAGGGCTGAACGCCCTCATCGATGTCTATGAACGGCGACTTCCGCTCCTCTGTATCGTCCTTGTAAACAACCGGATGGGTATGACCGGAGGTCACCCTGTCCCTGATATCCTTCGCTACATCACCTGGGCAGATCCGATCGTCTGCAGCGCAGGCGACGAGGGCACGCTTCGCCGGACCTTGATTTCCCGGCAAGAGCCCTGCACGGTGGTGATCGAGGGAACCTGTCCCGAAGGTGCACACCATGAAACCCTGGAATATTGAGATCTGTGATGTAACACTGCGAGACGGGGAGCAGACTCCCGGCGTCTCGTTTACCTATGATGAGAAGATGGCGATCGCGCTGATGCTCGATGAGATCGGCGTAGAGGTGATAGAAGCTGGCTTCCCGGTTGTATCTCAGGCGGAGAAGGAATGCGTCACCGCTATAGCGCGGAGCGGCCTTGATGCGCGGGTCTGCTGCCTTGCCCGGGCCCTGCGGCCCGATGTTGAGGCGGCGCTCGATTGCGATGTGGATATCGTCAGCATCTTCATCGCGACCTCAGACCTGCACATCAAGCATAAGTACCGCAAGCCCCGGGAGGAGGTGCTCGAGGATGCCCTTGATATGGTTGAGTACGCCTCTGACCACGGCGTGAAGGTGCGGTTTGCGGCCGAAGATGCCTCACGAACCGACCCGGCATTCCTCGTGGATATGTATAACCGGGGTGCTGAGTGCGGTGCCGATCTGCTCAGCTTTGCTGATACGGTCGGGTACCTCACCCCGCTTGAGATCCACGCAGTCATATCCGAAATCCTTGCAGAAGCTCCCCATAAACTCTGCATCCACTGCCATGATGATCTCGGGTTTGCGGCGGCAAACACCATCGCTGCTGCAGCCGCTGGGGCGTTTCAGCTCCACACCACCGTCAATGGTATCGGCGAGCGCGCCGGGAACGCGGCGCTTGAGCAGGTGCTCGTCGCGCTCAGGATGAAGGGCGGGATCGATCGCTATGACCTCTCCCGGCTCCAGGAGATCTCAGAACTGGTCGCCCGGTTCTCAGGGATCTACCCGGACCAGGTCAGGCCCATCATCGGCGAGAACGCGTTTGCCCATGAGAGCGGGATCCATATCGCCGCCATCCTTGAAGATCCCCTCACCTACGAATACGTTCCACCGGAGCTGGTGGGCGGTGAGCGGCGGTTCGTCCTCGGGAAGCACACCGGGAGACGGGCACTTGAGCATATTGCAAGTGCTTACGGGTTCGATCTCTCCGATGAGCAGGCACGGTGGGTGCTAGGACAGATCAAACAAATGAGCGAGGGGAAGTGTAGTGTCACCCGGGACGCACTCTGCGGGTTCCTTGCGCAGGTAAAGGAGGGAGGGATCCTCCAATGAGCACGCTCTCAGAGCGGATCCTCGATGCACCGGCAGGCACGTACGTGGACCGGGAGGTCGACCTCGCCTTCGCCCATGACGGGACCGGCATACTCGCCCGGGAGGCCCTGCGGGAGATGGGTGTGGAGCGGCTCGCCCACCCTGAACGGCTTCGCCTCATATTCGATCACATCGTCCCTGCAAACACCGGGATGGCGGCGACGCTCCAGGCTGAGCTCCGCGAGTATGCGAGGACCACCGGCGTCGCGCTCTCCGATGCTGGCGGGGGGATATGTCATCAGGTCCTGAGTGAGGGGGTCGTCCGGCCCGGCACGATCGTCGCCGGCGCTGATTCCCATTCCTGCACCCTCGGCGCCCTCGGTGCGTTCGCCACCGGGATGGGGGCGACTGATATGGCAGCGATCTGGGCGTCAGGAGCGACCTGGTTCCGTGTCCCGGAGACGATCGCTGTTTGCCTCTCAGGCCGACTCTCCGGTGCTGCCGATCCAAAGGACGTCGCCCTCACCTACGCAGCAAAACTGGGGATGGAGGGGGCAACCTACCGGGCACTTGAGTTCGTGGGCGACGGGGTAGCGGACATCTCCATGGATGGACGGCTGACGCTCTGCAACATGGCGGTCGAGACGGGGGCGAAGACTGGTCTATTCTACGCAGACGGTGTCACCCTCCGCCATCTCGCAGACCACGGGGTCGCGGCATCGCCGCAGGCCCCGGAGGAGTGCCGTTACGAGCAGGAGATCGATATCGATCTATCGGATATCGTGCCCCTCGTCGCAGTCCCACACCGGGTGGACACCGTCTGTGAGGCAGAGGAGGTCGCGGGCACGCATATCGACCAGGTCTTCGTCGGAACGTGCACAAACGGCCGGTATGATGATCTTTTCCGGTTTGCAGAGATCGTCCGGGGGAGGAGGGTGGCGGTCCGCACCCTGGTGATCCCCGCTTCCCGTGCGGTGCTTGCCAGGGCGATCGCCACCGGCATACTCGCCGATATCGTGGATGCAGGATGCATGGTGGCAACGCCGGGATGCGGGCCCTGCCTCGGGGCGCATGCCGGCGTGCTCGGGGAGGGGGAGGTCTGCCTCTCAACCGCCAATCGAAATTTCAAGAACCGGATGGGTGTTGGCGGCGAGATCTACCTCTCCTCAGCCGTTACTGCAGCGGCAAGTGCGCTTGCCGGCGAGATCGCCGTCCCGGAGGTGGCATGATGCAGGGAGTCGGGCCGGCGATCTGCCTCGGAAGGGATATCGACACCGATCAGATCATAGCGGGCCGCTACCTCCGGACGAAGGATCGTTCGGTCTGGGCAGAGCACGTCCTCGAGGACCTTGACCCGACGCTTGCCGAGCGCGTCAGGGGTGCGATCATCGTCGCTGGGAGGAACATGGGGTGCGGGTCATCCCGGGAGCAGGCGGTGGTCGCCCTCCGGGAGGCCGGTGTGGTCGGGGTCGTTGCACCGTCGTTTGCCCGTATATTCTTTCGGAACGCGATCAACATCGGTCTGCCGGTGATCGAGGCCCCGGTCCCCCCCTGCACCGACGGTGTCCGCGTCTCATTCGACCTTGACGCGGGATGGGTGGAGGTGGATGGAAAGCGCTACCCCGCCCGCCCACTCTCCGCGAAGATGAACGCCATCCTCCGTGCTGGAGGGTTGGTTCCTTACTGGAGGTCGCACCGATGATCTTTCCCCCCCACTGCAAGTACGTCGGGATGGTGACCGGTACCCCGAGCGGGAACCAGGTCTACTTCCTCTCGCGCTACCTGATCCAGGAGACCGATGGCGGGCTTGAGGTGCTCGAGGTGGAGACCGATCCAGGGGGCACCGGGCTTATGCGGGAAGTGCTCTCGACCCGGGTGCTCGCCACCGGTGACGAGGTCTGCCGATACCCTGAGGCGGTGAACGTCCATGACCGGACATGCCTTGTCACAGCGGCGCTCAAGTCCGGGTGCCGGTGCACCGTATTCTCAGGCCATGGTGGTCAGACCACGTTCGTCCTCGATCCCGACATCTCAGAGTTCCTCCACATCCACGTCTACGACGTCATCCCACCCCGACCCCACCTCTCAGCCACACTGCACGATCTTGAGGGGACCGGGCTCTTCGGCGACCTCGAGATCGTCTTTGAGCATCACGTCCGGGACATACGGGAGATCGAGGCCGATGTCTATCCCTGCCGCGCGGCAGGCTTCCCCCGCACCCTCGATAGCGATCCGTTTCAGTCGGGCGACCGGGTCGCGGGATGCCTTACGGCAAGGGAACTGGTGCGGGAGTGCTACGGAGAAGAGATCGTAGTGGAGAGCACCTGCCCGCTGGATGCGGTGAGGAGCGAGCCTTTCATCGCCCGATGCTGCCGGAGCGAGCGGGGAGGCATTCGCAACTGGAACGGCATGTTCGGCGCAGTGGTCCACTGGGGCGCATCGCCTCGGGATATCGCAGAAGCAATCATACAGGTTACGGCTGCGTGGAGGGAGCAGAATGGTGAAGGTCGCGATCGTTGAAGGCGACGGCATCGGGCATGAAGTCATCCCGGTCGCCCGCGACATACTCGCGGCCCTGCGACCTGACTTTGAGTTCTTCGATGTCGAGGTGGGCTACGGCGTCTGGGAGCGGACCGGGTGCGCCTGCGGAGAGGAGGCGATGGCCGATCTCCGGTCGGCGGATGTCATCCTCTTTGGAGCCATCACGACACCGCCTGACCCTGATTACCGGAGCATCCTCCTGCAGATCAGGCACGACTTCGACCTCTATGCAAACGTCCGCCCGATACAGGGAGGGGACGTCGATATCGTCATCGTGCGGGAGAATACCGAAGGGCTCTACTCTGGCATCGAGTGGGCAGAGGCAGACCGGGCATGCACGGTCCGGGTCGTCACCCGGCAGGGGAGTGAACGGATCGCCCGGTACGCCTGCACCCTTGCAAGATCCCGCCGGCACCTCACCATCGGGAATAAAGCGAACGTCCTGAAGTCAGACTGCCTCTTCGTCGATGTCTGCATGGCTGAGGCCGCCCGGGCGGATGTCCCCTGCAAGGCCTGCTACATCGATGCACTCTGCCTCGATGTCCTGATGCATCCCGATCGCTACGATGTCATCGTGGCGACGAACATCTTCGGCGACATCCTCTCTGACACCGCAGCCTACCTGGTCGGGGGGCTCGGCATGCTCCCGAGCGCGAATATCGGGGAGCGGCATGCCCTTTTTGAGCCTGTGCATGGGAGCGCCCCGGATATTGCCGGGCGGAACGTGGCAAACCCCATAGCGGCGATCAGGAGTGCTGCTATGCTGCTCGACCATATCGGGGATCCTGCATCCGCGGCGGTCGTCGAGGAGGCGGTCCACCGGGTGGTGGATGCTGGAGTTCGGACCGCGGATCTCGGCGGCATCGTCGGGACCCGGGAGTTCGGGGCGGCGGTGCTCCGGGAGGTGGAGCAGAGGAAGGGGCTGAACGTATCTGACTCGATAGGTGTACCATGGTGCGGGTAGGCTGCCACGTCTCCATAGCAGGTTCGATCGATCGTGCGGTCGAGAGGGCGGGTGAACGGGGGTGTGATACATTTCAGATCTTTTCGCGCAATCCCCGGGGTTGGCGGGCAAAGGATCTCGATCCTGGGGTGGTCAGTGCTTTCCGGGCGGCGGTGGAGGCGTCAGGGATCGGCCCGGTCGTCGACCACATGCCCTACCTTCCAAATTTGGCTTCCCCTGACGACAGAATCTATGAAAAATCGGTCGCGGCACTCACCGAGGAACTCGGGCGGTGCGCTTCCCTCGGGATACCCTACCTTGTGACCCATCTCGGGCACCACCGTGGCTCCGGGATAGATACAGGACAGGGGCGGGTCATAGCCGCTATAGACCAGGCGTTTGTCGATGCCGGAGAGGAGAATGATGTGATGCTCCTCCTCGAGAATACCGCCGGAGAGAAGAACAGCGTGGGATCGGCCATACCCGATCTCGCCGCGATCCGGGAGGGGGTCGATGCGAGGGAACGGATCGGGATCTGTTTTGATACCTGCCACGCCTTCGCCGCGGGCTACGATCTCAGGACGGTGGAAGCGGTCGATGCGGTGTTCGGGGAGCTTGAGGATCGAATCGGTCTCGATCCGCTCCGGGTCATCCACCTCAATGACAGCAAGGGCGACCTCGGGAGCGGGCTTGACCGGCATGAGCATATCGGGCTTGGATCCATCGGGGAGGAGGGGTTCAGGCACATCCTCCGCCACCCGGCCGTCCGGGGTCTTCCGCTCATCTGCGAGACCCCGGTGGATGAGCAACGGGATGACGGCGGGAATATAGCCAAGGTCCGGGAGCTTGCGGGAGCGTGAATCACTCCACTCTTGGGGCGCTTCATCCTAAACCCTCATGCTCGATCACTGCCCGGCACTCTGCTGACCTTGAGGCCTCCAGCACCAGACGGCCTGATGCAGCACCTCCCAATCTGATTAATATTCTGTCAAGCCCATAAAAATCGGGATCACATCATCGGGTGCCGATCTATAGTAAGAGATTTATATTTATACCACTATCCCACCACACACGAACCCTTTATCCGATGGAAGTATCGGCGTATCGCCGGTATTCCAGAGGTTTTCAGCCTGTCAGCTGCCGGGGTAGATTGCTTCCCCGCCGTGCCTGCAGGTACCACCGCGTGGGGCGAAGGGGGGCGATCTCGTGGTGATGAGAGAGTGACTGGACTCAAACCGATCGCATTGGTCAGCACCGTCATTGTCATCTGGCTGTTGCTTCCATCCGCTCAGGCGGTGGGGCCAGCCCAGGGAGACCTGGTGCATATCTGTACCGTCAGCGGAGCGCAAGAACGCCCTGATATCGATGGAAATCGGGTCGTCTGGGAGGATAGCCGGAGCGAGGGGAGGTATATCTACCACTCAAGCACCTCCGGTGGCGGGGGGCAGAGGGTCACAACCGAAGACCTCGAACATGCCGACCAGAGGTACCCATCGATCTCAGGAGACTTTATCGCCTGGCAGGACAGGCGGCATGGAAACTCTGAGATCTACCTCTTCTCGCATTCCAGCGGCGAAAGACGGATCACAAACAGCACAACGGATCAGCAGATGCCCGTCATCTGCGGAGACCACGTCGTCTGGTATGACACCCGCCGGGGAGGCTTCGATATCTGTCTCTACAACATCGCGACCGGCGAGGAGACCTACCTGGACTGCTCGCCGGTGACCCAGTGGAGGCCTGCACTCTCCGACGACTA
>JAAZOW010000124.1 GCA_012797575.1 Methanomicrobiales archaeon
CATGATGTTGTTGTACTGTCGGATCTCTTCGATATAGCGTTCAATCTCTTCAGAACGAGGGATGTATCGTCCGATCCCGAGCGCCTGACGGACGTAGTCGGCCACAAGCACCGAGAGCGCCTGAGCCGTCCCGCCGGCGCTCCTGATGGGACCTGCATAATAGACCTTCAGGTAGTCGGTCCCGTCATCGTTCTTCCCGAGGCTCACCTTCGCGATCCCCTCTGTCGGGGCGGCCACGACTCCTTCGGTCAGGAGGGCCATAGCCGCCCGGATGGCGTGGTCGAGGATCTCCTCGGACGTGGTCTCACCGAACTTCCGTGCTACAAAATCGTCGCCGATACGGAGCGCCGCCTCCTCCCGGGACATCTCCTGCTCGAGTCTCCGGATCCTGGCCGCAATCCCCGTATACCCAAGGAGCGCCTCCACGCGGTCGGCAAGGTCGCTTGCTACCGGTATCTCGATCCCGGTCCTCGGGTCAAGCCCCCGGGCCCGGGCCGTGGCAGCCAGCTCCATGGCAGACTCAAGACCCGCCATCAGCTCCTCAAAATATCGGGCAGCGGCTGGTGAGACCTCCATGCATGATGTATGGATCCTCCTCACATTTAGAAGCCTCGTCACCCAGCATCGCGAGCAGATACGGGCCTATCTGCGGACCACGCTCCGGGATCAGCTTTTGCAAACAAACTGTAGTGGGGCCGGGATCACTACTTCTCGGCCCACCCGGCCTCCAGAGCCGCAGAAAGAGCTCCTGCGCCGGAATCACCCATCTTCCAGAGGAGGAAGGCGGCACGCTCCTGCATCTCCGGGTCAGGATGGCGCATCAACTCAAGGAGGAGTTCGACCGCCGGCTCACCGATCCTGCAGAGCGCCATAGCAGCAAGCATCCGGAGACCCTGATCGTCCCCCCCGACGATCTCGATGAGCGGCTCGACCGCTGGCTCACCGATACCTGCAAGGGCAGCCATAGCGTAGCGCCGAAAATCCCGGTCTTCCTCGGCATGCACCGTCTGCAGGAGAGGTTCGATCGCGGGCCTGCCGATCTGCACCAGTGCGCGGGCGGCATACCATCTGACGTCATTGTCGCACTCGAGCATCACGCCGATGAGCGGCGCGATCGCTGCCTCTCCGCCCGCACCGAGTTCGCCGGTTGCCGCCCGGCGCACCTCCATGCTCCCCTCCCGGAGATCGGCGATCAACTCACTAATTCGGTTCTCATCAGTCATGTAGCTCTGGTGTTCCCTCACTCAAGTTATGTCTTCTGATGTCACCGAGCGCCTCTCCGGCAGCCAGCCGCACACCCTCCTCACCGTCACCCAGGGCCTCGTTCAGGGCATCAGCCGTTACCGGGTCGCTGATACCCCCGAGGGCCAGAGCCGCCCCGGCACGGATACATGGGTCTTTGCTGGTGCGGAGCGCTGCAACAAGGGACGGTGTAGCGGGTTTGCCGATCTGGGTAAGTGCACCGATAATCTCATCTCTGATACTCGGATCGCTGATCCTGAGCATTGCAATAAGTGTTGGGATGGCCGCCTCGCCCATATCCTCAAGTGCATTCGCTGTCTGCCGCCGTATATCCTCATCTGGATCATGGAGGGCATCGATGAGGGCTGAGGTGGCGACCTCGCCCCCGATTCTACCGAGAGCAAGGGTTGCCCCCCATCTGACCCGCTCGTTCCCGGTCGAGAGGCTGGTAATGAGCGCCGTCTCTGCGGGTTCTCCGATGGCGGCGAGAGCAAGGGCAGCCCTGCTCCTGACATAGGCATCCACATCGTTGAGCGTCTCCAACAGTGCCGGGACCGCCGCCGGATCTGCGATGTCGCCGAGGGCGACCGCGGCCATCCACCTGACATCCACATCTCCACTCCTCAGGCCATCAATGAGCGGCCCGACGGCCGGAGGGCCCAGCTTCCCGAGCGCCTCAGCCGTCTTCCAGCGCACACCGCTCTCCGGGTCATCGAGGAGGGGCGCGAGCGACTGAACCACGGCGGGATCACGCCTATCTCCGAGGCACTCGACCGCCTGGTATCGGGTCTCGGAATTCCGGCTCGATAATTTAGCGACCAGCTTTCTCGTATCCGGGTCGCATGCAGGTGCAGAATGCTCACCGCTGGTCTTCCGGCCCACGACCTCGAAGAAGTACCCGAGGAGGTAGGGCACGATGATGAGCAAGGCCGCACGCACGATCGTATTTATGCCCACATGCCCGGTGATGATGTACACAGCGACGATATGGAGCGCTGCAACCACCATCCCCGGATATGCCGCATGCCTCCGGTACCAGTACGCTGCCGGGACGAGCACGAGGTAGAGGAGATCGGTATACGCGACGTCGATGCCGGAGAGCACCTGAGCGGCGGTTCCCAGGAAGATGATAAGCATCGCAGTCAGGATGATGATCGCGGGCCTGCTCCATACTGATCCCGTAGACCTCATGCTCATGAACTGAGACTTGGCTGTGCA
>JAAZOW010000030.1 GCA_012797575.1 Methanomicrobiales archaeon
CCCACGTAGCACGCCCTAACCAAGTGCTGCATTGACGACATCGATGGTTGTGTCGATCTCCTCATCTGTGATCACGAGCGGCGGGATCAGTCGGAGATTTCCGTCGGCAGCACAGTTTACGAGCACGCCGGCCTCAGCGCAGGCCTGTTGCACCTCAGGACACCGGTCACCGACCGACATACCGATGAGCAGGCCGCGGCCCCGGGGGTTGTGGCGAGAAAGTCCCTTGATGAACCGTTCGCCCTTTGCCGGGACGTCGGGGAGAGCCTCCGCGATGACGTCGATCGTGGCGAGCGCCGCAGCGCAGGCGAGCGGGCCGCCAGCAAACGTGCTCCCATGCTCGCTCCGCTCAAACTCAAGTCCTTCTCGGGCTACGAGTGCACCGATGGGAAACCCGCTCGCAAGCCCTTTCGCAAGGGTGACGATATCGGGTGTGACGTCGGTATGCTGGATACCAAGCCATTTCCCGGTCCGACCCATGCCGGTCTGCACCTCATCGACGATCATGAGTGCGCCGGTATCGTCGCAGATATCCCGTACGCCACGGAGGAAGTCGGCCGGCGGGATCAGGACGCCGGCTTCACCCTGGATCGGTTCGATGAATATACCGGCGGTATCCTTATCGACGGCCTCAGCAAGGGCATCCAGGTCGCCGTAATCTGTGAAGGTGCAGGCGGGCGAGAGCGGTTCAAACGGCTCGCGGATCGCAGGTTTATGGGTGACGGCGAGCGACCCGCAGGTCCTACCGTGGAATCCGTGGACGAACGCGACGAATTTTTTCCTCCCTGTCCGGACGCGGGCGAGTTTTATTGCGCCCTCGTTTGCCTCTGCGCCGGAGTTTGAGAAGAACGCCTTCGAGAGTCCTGTGATCTCGACAAGCCTCTCCGCAAGCTCTGCCTGGCCTGGCACATAGTAGAGGTTTGAACAGTGGATCAGCTGGCTGGCCTGGTTGCAGATGGCCTCCACCACCGCAGGGTGGCAGTGGCCGGTGCTGCAGACCGCAATGCCTGCCACGCAGTCGATGTACTCCCGCCCCTGGTCGTCCCAGACGCGTGACCCCGCACCGCGGACGATCTTCAGCGTCCGGCCGAATGCGGGCATGAAATAACGTGCATCAAGCACCCGTGAATCTGTGGTCATGTCTCTCACTCATACTCAATCGTCGCCGGGGGTTTTGGGGTGACGTCGTAGACCACCCGGGCGACTTCGGGGATCTCGGAGGTGATCCGGGAGGCCATCCGGGTGAGGGTCTCGTGGGGGAGAAGGAGCGGGTCGGCGGTCATGCCGTCCCGGGAGTCGACGGCCCGGACCGCGACGATCCAGCCATGCAGCCTTGCGTCGCCCTTCATCCCGGTCCCAAGACCGAGGAGCGCGGCAAAACACTGCCAGGGTCGGAACTCTTCGACAAGGCACTCCTCGACGATGGCGTTTGCTTCCCGGACGATAGCGACCTTCTCCCTCGTCACCTCGCCGAGTATCCTGACGGCGAGTCCCGGCCCGGGGAAGGGCATCCGGTGTTGAAGCTCCGCCGGGAGACCGAGACCGCCGGCAACCTCGCGGACCTCGTCCTTGTAGAGGTCAGCGAGCGGCTCGATGATGCCCGAAAACTCGACATCTAGCGGCATGCCCCCCACATTGTGGTGGCTCTTTATGCCCCCTTCGCTCTCGACGCGATCCGGGTAGATGGTCCCCTGAAGGAGCATCGTCGCTCCCGTCCGCTTCGCCTCCCGCTCGAAGATCCGGATGAACCTCTCACCGATGGCTTTCCGCTTCTCCTCGGGATCAGTGACACCTTTGAGCGCCTCGAAGAACTCGTCTCCTGCATCGATGATGCGGAGGTCGATGTCCGGGAAGAGAGACCGTATCAGATCCGTCTCTCCTTTGCGCATCAGACCGGTATCGACGTATATCGGGACGAGTGCATCGCCGATGGCGCGGGCGGCGAGTGCTGCACAGACCGATGAGTCCACGCCGCCGGAGAGAGCCATGACGACCTTCTCTCTGCCGGAATCGTCCCGTATCCGCCGGATCGCCTCACCGATGAACCTCTCGACATCCACCATTCTGCTACCTCACCGGGCCCCCTGAGGACGTCGTCTTATTTCTCTTGCATGCCGCCACAAAACCGACGTAGGGCGGGGAGGGGTTCGTCGGGCTTGATCGGAACTCGGGGTGGAACTGTGTGGCGAGGTAGAAGGGGTGATCCGGGAGTTCACAGACTTCCACCCGGTCCTCACAGAACCCTGTGAAGGTGAGACCGCCACCCTCGAGATCACCGATGAACTCCGGATTTACCTCGTAGCGGTGGCGGTGCCGTTCCACGGTTGCGGCCGTGCCGTAGAGATCGGCGATCATTGTGCCCTCCCGGAGGGTGACGGTGAAGTTCCCAAGGCGCATCGTCCCGCCGAGGTTGGAGACGCCCTCCAGCCCGGGGATGATGGTGATGACGTGCGTCCCGTCACCGACCTCCTCGCTGGTGGCGTCGGGGATGCCGAGGACATGCCGCGCGTACTCCACCACCGAGAGCTGGAAGCCGAGGCAGAGGCCGAGGTAAGGCTTTTGGTTCTCCCGCGCGTACCGGATGGCCCGGATCTTGCCTTCGGTGCCGCGCTTGCCAAACCCGCCCGGGACCAGGATGCCGTCGACGTCGGTGAGGTCTCTGAGGGTGAACGCCTCCGCATCCAGCCACCGGATGTTCACCTCGGTGGAGAGAGCCCTTCCGGCATGTTTGAGCGATTCTTTGGTGGACATGTAGACGTCCTCGATCCCGTACTTGCTGACGATCGCAACCGTCACCCGGTTCGTATACTCCTGCGAGACGACCCGGTACCATGCGGGATCCGGATCCCGGTTCTCTATC
>JAAZOW010000132.1 GCA_012797575.1 Methanomicrobiales archaeon
AGGAGGAACCCATCCTCCGCACTCCCGATCAGCCCCCGCACCGCCTGGGCGAACCTGACGTAGAAGACGGTATCATCGAGTCTCTCCCCGGTTGTGTCGTACTCGAGGATCTCAAGCCGATACCGAGATTTCAACCGATCGAGCAGACTCTCCACGATCGCCGACTCTTCGACGTTCAGGCTGATGGTGACCCTTCCGGGATCAGATCGGCGGTCATCGAAGTCGATGTAGGCGATGTTTGCGCCCGCTCCGGTGATGTAGGTGAGGAGGTCGAAGAGAGCCCCGGGCTTATGGGGGAGGTATACAGAGAACTTGAGAAACCCAAGCGTGGGGAGCGTCTCCTGGAGGTAGCCGATCGCATGGAGATCTTCCTTTAATCGGTGGCAGGTCTCCGGCCCGGCGGTCACCTCAAAAAAGACTGTTGCGGGGTCGATCCGGCGATCATACTGTATACGGTTGATGTTGCCCGAGTAGGATTTGATGATCTCGGCAGCACGGTGAAGTGCTCCCGGCTCGTCGGGCATCCTTGCGACAAAGGAGTATCTGTTCACCCGGCTCACCTGATACCTGCAGGTAGGTGAGCGAGCACCCTATATCCATCTTGTGAAGCGTGATAGAGAGATGGGGGGGTGCGGAGGGACCCATAACATGATTCATCGGCCAATGCGCCGGAAGAAGGCCGTGACCGCTATGGCTCCAAGAACAAGAGCAGGAGAGAGACCGGGCGCTTCCTGCTGCACTGGCTCTGTGGTATCTCCGGGAATTATGGAATCTGTCCCCTGATCGCCCTGCATATCACCAAGGATTGCGACCGGCGGGGTCGTGGTCTCCGGGGCGGTCGTATCCTGTTCCAGGATCGTGGTCGGCGGCATCTTCGCAGTGAAGGCAAAGTAGTAGATGTTCTGGTTATCAGATCCTGCGACCAGGTAATCGGCAGATGATGAGAGCGAGACTGCGGTGACGGCGCAGTCCGCCTCTCCCACGCCCCCGACCCTGCCAAACTCCCAGAGCGACGTCCCGGCATCGCTCAGCAGGTACACATACCCTCCGTCGGTCCCGGCACCGATCCGTGAACCGTCCGCGCCAAGGTGGATACCAGTGACCGGACAGTCACCCGACCAGACGGCTCCCCCGCGCCCTTCGCTATCCAGCAGGAGGACCATGGAGCCTCTGGTTCCGGCAGCGATGGATCTGTTGGCCGACACTGAGATGCTCTGGATGGTGCTTCCCACATCATACTCCCAGAGGACTTCTCCCCACAAGTCCAGAAGACGTATGAAACCGTCCTCAGTTCCTAAAACAACGAATACACCCTCAGGATCGATTGCAACGGCGGTGATAGCGCTTCCAGACTGCACCTTCCAGAGGAGATCGCCCTGACTGTTGGTGAGGAGAGCGTCCCCTTCAGCGGTCCCGGCGACGCAGTATTCTCCCTCCGGGGATATGTCGGCTCCAAACACCCTGCCCCCTGCATCCATCGTCCAGAGAACCCCGCCGCTACCATCAAGCAGAACGATCCAGTTCCCGGTTCCTGCCACGATGGCACTCCCATCGACCGTGATCCCAAGCCCCGCGATCGGGGTATCAGATTGGTGAGTCCAGAGCACGTTACCGGTGCTATCTAAGAGGACAACCTCCCCTCCGGTGGTCCCTACAGCAACCGACGACCCATCAGCGGGCATATCGATCGCAGTCACCGCATCCCGAAAGCTGTGCTTCCAGAGCAGGGCATCGGAAAGCCCGGAGCTCTCATAAGAACCCCCTTGCGATACACTGCTACCGGATTCAGGGACAATAGAGAGCACTGTCTTGACCACCACTCCCTGTGGCACGACGCCGGCGGCGTCATCAGAGCTCTGCGCCTGGCCAACTCCGGCGATGAGGCAGAGGAGAACGAGACAAGGAAAAATTCTCCAAACCCCTCGCCACCTTGGGGCTTTTGGGCGCTCTACGTGACTCCTTTGAAATATTGGGTCCCGGGGACCCCCACTCCATGTCATGGTGTGCAGTGATACTGAGCGCTGATATTTAAACCTATCTCAGGCGCAACAGTAAGATAGACGCCTTTTTATTTTTACACCGCTATTATATTCCCCCCTCGCCCCTACCACGCCACCCCAGCGGCCGGGGAAGTACCTCCCTCCAATGGTGTTTTACGAAACACCCCGGTCATCTGAGATCCCACGTGGGCGTTTGCGCCTGCATGCGCTCAGGGCACGGTCCTCCATCGAGGTGCGCAAAAGCCCATGGCGATAGCCGTCAGTGGTCCACGGCACGGGGACGAGTTTTTGCGGGGCGGATCGGGTCCGGAGCCAATCTTCGCCAGGGAGGAGCGAGCGCTGGAGCGGAGCTCTGTAGGAATAGAAACTCTCGCTCGAATTTACTGAGATCGAGTGTCAGGTATATGCTGGAGCGCTACCCTTCCTCCCGACCCATCAGACCCGAGCAATCTTCATCTCTAGACCCCGAGCCCAGGCACGGACGGCCTCCCGATCCCGGAAATCCCCCGCTTTTGCCCTTATAAGCCTGATGATCATCTGGTCTGCGGAGGATAGACGATCGCTCTCCAGCCTCCCAGGGAATATACCGATATCCACAGGACTGGCGAGCACCCTGACCGAACCCATCGATGCCTCGGCCTTTCCGGTGGCATCAGGGGTCCCACCGGCAACCGAGAGCCCTACGGCAAAATAGGCGATCGGTATATCACGGAGGAACTTCTGGTGCCGCTCGACAAAGACCTGTGCTTCGGGGAGCCACTTCCCCATGTATATCGGGCTCCCGACAATGACCGCCCCGTATGGGGTGAGATCATCGATCTCACCGACCGGCCGCACATCAACCCTGGCACCTCCCTTCCGGAGTTCATCACCGATCTCCTCAGCCACCTCAGCGGTCGAACCGTAGCGGGTGGCATAAGCAACAAGAATCGTACCGCTCATACTACAGCAATATCCCACCCGATCGGACTTATCCGTTATGGATGGTCAGGAGCTAGATTCTTATGGGATGGTCCCCCCGTACGGGGGAATGGTGATCAGAGAAGAGAATACCGGAATATGGTACAGCCGGGGACAGGTCTTCTGCACTACAAAAGAGTTTGACAAAGCGATCGCCTGCTACGATAAGGCCCTTGAACTCTCTCCCGATGATCCTATCGCATGGAGGCGAAAGGGCTTTGCTCTCCTCAAAGCCGGCCGCTACGGCGAGGCTGCCGCCAGCTTCGATCAGGCGCTCACCATCGATCCGGGGGATGCGACGACATGGCAACGGAAGGCGTATGCCCTCTCATGCCTCGGGGAGCATGAGGGCGCCATCGCCTGCTGTGACACCGCGCTCATGCTGGACCCTGGCTACATCCTCGCCTGGCAGAACCGGAGATGGCTGTTCAGAACGATCTGCAGACACGGTGGAGCAGTCATCGCGGCCAACCCGGACCATGGACCCGCGGTATGGCGCCAGGAGAGAATACACGAGAAAATAGACCTCGAGGCGCTCACATCAGATATCCAGGAAGCTGAAGGACTCATCGAAGTGCCGGCCTGCATCCGCGAAGTGGCCACGGAACGGGACTATGGCAACGTCGGGCTCGCGCGGACGGTGCTCCGGGAACTGGTCGGGCGGGCGGAGGCGACCCCCCGCCCATGACGATGCCGGAAGAAAAGCCCGTCTTCACCGGTGCGCAAAGAACGCATCCACCCGGCCATCGTCGGTCACCGCATCTATCCGCGCAAACCCGACCCGCTCGAACTGGACGACGCTCCCCACCTCTCCCGCAACCAAAGGCTCGCAGAACCCCTCGACATCCCCATCCTGCGTATGAAGGGTGCAGGGGATCTTTGCATTCGCTGGCAGCCACTGGATTATCGGCGCCCGTTCGCGTCGGGCATCCTCGAGGGCCTCTCCGGCGTATGAGAGGTGCGGGATCCCCCCATCCCACGTGATCCGGACATTATAGAGATCTTTTAACCTGACCATACCCCGTCCCTCGATATCCGCCTCCGGGAGGAGGACCCTTCCATCAGTGATGAGGGTCCTGACCCCCCGCGCGAGATCACCCGGATGGAGGAGCGCACGGGCCTCGTGGACCGGCGCGCCCTCTACGACAACCTCGATCGGATCCGGCACGAAGAAGTATCGGTTCGCCTTCGGATCGATGATCTCCTTGTTCTGGGCGTAGAGATTCTCCCATGAGAACGTGATATCGGTCTCTCCCATCCCGATATCGACCACCGCCTCCCGGACAGCCTCAGGCTGGATCCCGCGGCGCGCGATCGCCCGGAGCGTCCCGAGATGCAGATCGTCCCACCCGGTGTAGACCCCGCTCCTGATACCCTCCCGCATACTCGACGTCGAGAGGACAACCCCCGATATCCCCATCCGGCCGTAGTGGTAGTAGATCGGAGGCTTCCACCTGAAGTAATTGAAGATGTAGCGTTGCCTTCCCGTGTTTGCGATATGATCCTTCCCACGGATCACATGGGTGATCCCGAGGAGGTGGTCATCGATCGCGACCGAGAAGTTCATCAGTGGAAAGACGGTGGCATCCAGCGCCCGGGGATGGGCAGGCGTATTCACGATCCGCATCGCCGAGTAGTCCCGCATCGCCGGGTCAGGGTGAGTGAGATCCGTCCTCACCCGGACGGTTGCGTGTCCCTCATAGAACTCCCCATCAAGCATCCGCTGCCAGAGCTCCAGATTCTCATCGACCGTCTGATCCCGGCAGGGACAAGCCTGCTTCTCGAGCTTCAGGCTCCTGAACCACTCGGCGTCACAGACACAGACGTAGGCGCCACCGAGCTCGATGAGCTTCTGGCACCAATCGTAGTAGATCTCAAGCCGATCGCTCTGGTAGACAACGTCGGTGATACCAAGCCCCAGCCACTCGATATCCTCACGCACCATCTCGTATGCCGCGGGATCAACCCTTCTTGGGTCCGTATCCTCGATACGGAGGACGTATCGACCCCCATACCGCCGAACATAGTAGTCGTTTAAGATAGCCGCACGGGCATGGCCAAGATGCAGCGGCCCGCTCGGGTTTGGCGCAAATCGCATCACAACGCCGCCCTCCACCCCCTCGAGGGCAGGAAGATCCCGCGAGCGATCCCGGGGCTGGCTGAGCTCGCTGAGGAGCTCAGGGGCGAGCTCCTCAAGAAGCCTCCTCCGCTCAGGCCCGGCCATCACCGCAACCTCCGCGACCACCCTCCCTGCAAGGGGACCGACCTCGCGAACCCGGCTCCGGAGCTCAGGATGATTCCCGAGCACCGCACCGATGACCGCTCCGCTTTTTGGGGCACTATCGTGTTTCACTGCGTTCTGCAGAGCGTAGATGAAGAGCAGATGTTCGATATCAGTGGTCATACCCTCAGAAACTCCGATCTATGAAGAAGTCCACAATCTCGCCGAGCAGGCGCTTCTCCTCCGTGTCAGGGAGGAGCGCAAGAGCCTCCTTTGCCACGCCCGCCCGCTCGATCGCCGTGGCCCGGACCTCGTCGATGACGCCGGCACCCTCAAGGAAGGTGACCAGCTCATCGATCTCTGTGTCTGAGAGATCCTTTCGATACGGAGCAAGATCCAGACCCTTCTCCCGCGCCCTGATCGCGATCAAGGTCTGCTTACCCTCCCTGATATCTGATGCCCGGTCTTTCCCGCTCTCTTCGCTGCTCGCGTAGAGATCGATCAGGTCATCCTGTATCTGAAACGCCATACCACTGTTCACACCAAACTGGTAGAGGGCATCGGCCTGGACCGGGTTTGCACCCGCAAGTATCCCGCCGATCGCGGCAGACGCGCCGTAGAGCACACCGGTCTTCTTACTGACCATCTCCAGGTACTCCGCCTCAGAGACATCCTCCCTCGCTTCAAACGCTATATCCATACCCTGCCCCTCACAGATCTCGGTGCATGTCCGGGCAAGCATCTTCACCGCACGGATCTTCTCGAGATCTCCAGCATTGGAGAGACATATGAACTCAAATGCCTTTGCATACAGCACGTCCCCTGCGAGGATCGCTATCGGCTCACTCCAGACCGTATGCACCGTCGGAACACCACGCCGGGTGACGTCCCCATCCATGATATCATCATGGATCAGGGTGAAGTTGTGTGTCAGCTCAAGCGCGAGGGCCGCCGGGATCAGATCATCCGAACTCCCCTTCTTCACAGCGTCCGCAGCGAGGATGACAACCGCCGGACGGAGCCTCTTTCCTCCCGCATGGAGCAGGTGGGCGCTCGCCTTGAAGAGGTCGCTATAGGCGCTCCCGAAGTAGCGGTTGATCACCTTGTCCATTCTGTCGGCGTTCCTCTCCAGGTAGTCTTTAAGCGTCGTCATGCCCCTCCCACCTACTTCACTGAAATTCTCTGCCCGTTGCGCAGGATATGGAGGTCGTCTCCGAGGGTGTACCCGATCTCCTCTGCGAATTTCGCGTAATTACCGGTCATATCGATATCGCCGTGGGCGGGGATGACATGTTGCGGGTTTAAGAGGTGCAGGAACTCGTAGTGGTCCTCCCGGTAGGCATGACCCGAGACGTGCAGTTCATCAAAGATCCGCGCGCCTGCCATCCGTGCGCGAGCCTCAACCAGGTAGCGCTGCCCGTGGTTCATCGGGTTCGGGATCACCTTGGCCGAGAAGAGGATTTTGTCGCCCTTCTCCAGCCTGTACGGGGTGTCCCCCATCACAATCCTCGTCAGGATAGCTCCTGACTCCCCCTGGTGCCCGGTGACGATCGGGAGGAACTTATCCTTCCCGGTCTTCATGATCCGCCGCAACGTCCGATCGACGGTCCGGCGGTTGCCAAACATCGAGAGCGTATCTGGGAACGCAACCAACTTCAGCTGTTCAGCAGCCGAGCTGTAGCGTTCCATCGATCGTCCGAGCAGGACCGGTTTCCTGCCGATCTCATGAGCGCATTCGGCGATGGTCTTTACGCGTGCGATATGTGACGAGAATGTCGAGACGAATATACCGCTCTTGTCATCCTCGTAACTGGTGAGGGTATCCCGGACCAGATCCCGCGCGATCTTCTCGCTCGGGCAACGTCCCTTCTCACTGATGTTTGTGCTCTCGACGATCAGGGCGAGCACACCCTCCTTCCCGAGCTGACGCAGTCGGGCGAAGTCAGGCGGCTCTCCAAGCACCGGCGTCCGGTCAAGCTTGAAATCGTTTGCGTAGACGATCGCACCCCGTGGTGTGTGCAGGACCGGAAAGACGGTATCGATGATCGAGTGCTGGCTCCGCACAAACTCGAGTGTGAGGTGCGGAGAGATGGTGTAGCGCTGGCCGGCCTTCAAGGCGAAAAGTTTATTGTTCACCCCAAACTTCTGCTCACCTGCGATCTGCTGTCTGATCAGCTCCGACGTATAGGGAGTGCTTATGATCGGGGCATTGTAGCGGTGCGCAAGCTTTGGTATCGCACCGATATGGTCCAGGTGCCCATGCGAACAGACGATCGCCTTGACACTCCCCTCTATCGCATTCATGATGGTATCATCAGGAATGGCCTTCATCTCGATCAGGTCCAGGGAATGCATATTCTCGATATCAGCATCCTCATGGATCATGACCTGGTCGAGGCGCAGGCCCATATCAAAGATGACAATTTCTTTCCCGCAGCGGACGGCAGTCATATTTCTGCCGACTTCGTTATATCCGCCCACTGCTATGATCTCAATATCCATGTATCCTCCTTGTGGGAATTTTTTTTTTGTAGTCAGTCGATCTCTTCAATCATCTGCCGGGTCAATCCGGTTATATACGTCCGTGCGTGCGAGAGATCCTGTATCGTCCGGGATCCCGTCAGAAACATAGCAACACGGAGCTCGCGGTGGATGGCCTCGATGGTTGCAGAGAGCACATCATCACCCTCCATAGCCGCTTTTAAGAGGGGGAGCGCCATACCTCCAAGATCCGCCCCGAGTGCGATCGCTTTTGCGATATCTACTCCTGATCGAAGTCCGCCCGTTGCAATGATCGGGCCTCCTGTCGCCCGCACCTCACGGAGGCTCACCACCGTCGGTATGCCCCAGGAGAGGAACGCGTTCCCGAGCTTGATGAGGCCGGGATCTCTTGCCCGGAGACACTCGACCTTCGTCCAGGATGTCCCTCCATAGCCGCCGACATCGATGGCACCTGCTCCTGCATACCAGATTGCCCGTGCAGTTCCGGCTGATATGCCCGAACCGGTCTCCTTCACGATGACCGGGCAGGAGAGCTCTGTGCAGAGGTTGCGCAGTGCTTCAAGGCATCCTGCTGCATCATGATCGCCTTCTGGTTGAATCGCTTCCTGAAGCGAGTTTACGTGGATGGCGATCGCATCTGCGTCGATCATATCGACAGCCCGCTCTGCCCACTCGATACCGTGGTCACGGAGCTGGATGATTCCCAGGTTCGCGCAGAGGAAGGCATGCGGCGCCTCCTCCCGCACGACGGTGAAACTCCCTTCCAGCTCGGGGTTCTCCAATGCCGCTCGCTGAGAACCGACACCCATACCAAGGTTATACCGTTCGGCAGCACATGCGAGCCGCCGGTTCACCTCAAGGGTATCCGGATGTCCTCCGGTCATCGCCGCAATGAAGAGGGGGGAGGCGAGTGTTCGGCCGAGGAACCGGGTCCCGGTCTCGATCGCGTTCATGTCACACTCCGGAAAGGCGTTATGGACCAGCCGCACATCCCCAAACCCGGCGTCACCGGCCTCGATGGGCTGCTCGCAGCAGATGACCAGGTGGTCCCGTTTCCGTGCTGATGTGACGGTCTCTTCCCTCATGGTACGCCTCTTCTCCGGGTCACGATCGTCCCGCCATGCTCCGCGCCGTCCAGAAACCGGCCCACCTTCGAGACATGGAAGATATGTGAATCGGTGCCGGCATCGGCAAGCGTCAGGAGCTCTTCGAGCTTACCCCGCATGCCCCCGGTAACGTCGGTGTTTCCGGACCCGCCGACATCAAGCGTCCCGACCATACCCCGGTCGATACGCGAGACGACCGCTCCGTCCTGCAGGACTCCCGCGACGTCGGTCGCAAGCCCCACCCGTCTGCTCCCGAGCGCGACGGCAAACCGGGTCACGAGCTGATCGCCCGAGACGATGCAGGCTCCCTTCAGGCGGTCCATCACCACATCGCCGTGCAGCACGGGGACAATACCGTACCTGATCATTTCGGCGATATGACGGGTCTCAAGTGAGGCCAAACGGCCGCCTTCAGCGAGAGCCAGATCGAGGGGGTGGATGCCAATCGCTTCAACACCAGCATCCCGCAGAGCGCCGACCACTGCAGCGTTCAGGCGGGAGACAGCGGCATGCGTGAAGTAGACCCCGGGAACGGTCTTTGCATCAAGCCCATCGTTGATACGATAACGCCTGGCCTCCGGGTGCCCGCACGAGCCCGCACCGTGGACGATCACGTGTGTCGTGCCGTCCCGTGCGGCTATCTGATCCGCGATCTCGCGCAGGCGAGCATGATCTATTGTACACTCCTTCGACTTATCAGTGATCACACTCCCCCCCAGTTTCAGTATCACGGTCTCAGTCATGCTTCTCTTTTCTCGCGCCGACGGTATCGATGGTGGTTATGATCGCCCTTCCATTGCAGGCCTCAATGGCACCGGCGACCCGGTTCTTTGCGCGCTTCGGGCAGAGGGCGATGATACATCCCCCGCCGCCGGCTCCGGTGATCTTTGCCCCGTAGGCCCCGCTCGCCCGTGCGGCGAGTATCAGCCTGCTGCTTGTGGGATGACCGACGCCAAGCGCCTCCAGGAGGGCGTTATTCATGTCCATGCACCGCCCAAGTTCCTTTGGGTTATGGATGCTATGGAGGGCGGCAAACGTCACGGCGCCGATAGCGTCCAGGATCGGATCTACAATCTCGGGACGTTTCGCTCTCAGGTCTCCAACCATCTCCACCATCTTCGTGGTGCTATGCGGCACCATGGTGTTTCCTACGACAAGCTGGAGCCCCTGAGGAGGAAGCCTCCGCCTGGCGTCCCCGCTGATGAGCACTATCCCACCGTTTGTGGAGACGTAGGTATCGGTAGGGCTGGCCCTTCCTCGCTGGACCTTCTTCTCGATGGTAAATGCCATATCCGCTATATCCTCACGGGCGTGTCCGAGACCGAACTCGTCGTTGATCGCGCAGAGGGTCGCCACCGTCACTGCTGCAGATGATCCAAGCCCTGATGAACTCTGGAGCTGTGAGCGAATGTAGACACTCCCCCAAACGCCCATCCGCTTGAAACATTCGTTGATGTAGGGCGATCGGGGCCGCGTCGGGTTGCGAGACTTCCTCACCGTGACAAAGACACGGGGTTTGATCGCCATCGCTACACCGGGTTTCCCGTAGACCACCGCATGCTCGCCGAAGAGGAAGACTTTGCCCGGCGCGCTCCACGTTGCCAATTACACCACCGCTATCGCCGCATACCCCACTACCTGGTTGAAGTCTCCCGTCACATCACCGCTGGTCGCGTACTGTAGCAGCTCCCCCTTCTCTGCACCGAACGCCTGGCAGGCGATGCACATGGCTGCTATCGGGCCGTAGCCGCAGACCGTGGCGCCGGTCTCCTGAAGTCGGTGGTAGAACTCCGACACATCCAGGGTTTTGAGCGCATCGATCGCGTAGATGTCCTGTCTGCGGGCAACATCTTCCGGGACGTAATGAGAGAAGTCGCTTGAGGCGACGATCCGCACATCCCTCCCGGTACGCTCTATCGCCTGGATCAGGTGCCCAGCAAGGTCTCCTGCTGCCTCGTAGCCCTGATGTCCCATCATGATAGGCGCAATCTTCGCCCTCGGGAACCGGTATTTGATGATAGGCATCTGCACCTCGATGGAGTGCTCATCCCGGTGCGCCGCCTCATCTATCCCGATGCCCAGTGCATCGATAAACTCTGTATCGATATCGACGATCCCGAGCGGTGTCTCCCACGGCGTGGCGGAGGCGGCGGTCACATATCCCCGGTGACTCGGACCGATGACGACAAACGTACCATCAAAATCAGGTGGTATGGTAGAGAAGGCGCAAGCTCCGACCTCTCCTGAGTAGATGTAGCCCGCATGGGGAGCGACGATGCCCCGGGCATCGATGCCTGGAGCCCCCCGCTGGAAGAATCTCTCCAGCAGTTGCTCCAGATGCCGGGGCTCAGCAGGATAGAACATTCCTGCTACACTGCATGGCCGCATATCCATCAATGTCTGAGCTTCTTTGTGCCCTGCCTCTTATAACTCTGTCTCAAAGTCCTCGGGCGTGAGCGAAGTGGTCACCCCGCGCAGGCGGAGCACCTCCCTTGTCAGGAGGTAGTAGATCATCGAGAGCGCTTTCCTGCCCTTGTTATTGGTGGGGATGACAACGTCGATGTACTTTGTCATGTTGTTGGTGTCGCAGAGGGCAACGATCGGGATACCCACCTGGACCGCCTCGGTGATCGCCTGGGCATCACCGATGGGGTCGGTCGCCACGATCACATCCGGCTCGACGTACCTGGTCAAGCCATGCAGGCGCTGGTTGGTGAGCATCCCCGGGATGAAACGACCGATGACCGCCATACCGCCGATGGCATCGGCGAACATCTTCGCCGGATACTGGCCGTACTGCCGGGAGGTGACGACCAGGATCTTTGCCGGTTCATACTGCGCGAGGAACTTCGCGGCGGTCTTGACCCGCTCGTCAGTGGCCTGGATGTCCAGGATGTACAGTCCATCTCCGCGGACGCGGTAGATGAACTTCATCATATCTTTGTTCTTCTGCTGGGTTCCGATATGCACACCTGCTGCAAGGTACTCCTCCACAGGTATCAGTGGCTCTTTCAGTTCGATTTCCAGTTCGCTTCCAGTCAAGCTAGATCAGCTCCTCTATACGAATTAGTTCATTTAATTTGGCAATCCTCTCTCCGCCGACAGCGCCGGTCTTGAGGTATATGCACTCGAACGCGGTTGCCAGGTGGGCGATCGTTGTATCGGTGGTCTCTCCGGACCGGTGGCTCATGACCGTCTCCATGCCGCTTCCCTGGGCGAGACGTATCGCCTCGAAGGTATCGGTGAGTGTCCCTATCTGGTTTGGTTTGATCAGCACGCAGTTTGCCGCGCAGGTCTCGATACCCTTCATGATCCGTTCAACGTTGGTCACGAAGAGGTCGTCCCCGCAGATCAGGCAACGATCCCCGACCGTTGCCGTAAGATCGGCAAACCCTTCAAAGTCCTCCTCGGTGAGGGGATCTTCGATGTAGATGAGGTTGTAGCGGTCGACCAGGTCAGCCATGTAGGCGACCTGCTCCTCACGGGTCCGCACAGTATCCTTGTAGCGATACTGGTTGCCGTCCCAGAGTTCGCTTGCCGCCACGTCGATTCCCATACGGACTTCGACGTTCATCTCGTCAGAGACGCCGGCGATCGCTTCGTTTATGATCTCAAACGCTTCAGTGTCAGATATCGCGGGTGCCCAGGCACCTTCGTCGCCTTTCCCTGAGAGCTTTCCGCGTTCCTGCAGGATCTTCTTCACCGCCGCATGAACCGCGGCGTTCACAAAGACCCCCTCCGATGCGCTGGAGGCGCCGGTGGGAACCACCAGGAACTCCTGGATGGATGTTGCGTTCGGCGCATGCGCGCCTCCACCGATGACGTTGCCCAGGGGCCGGGGAGTCGTATCGGCGAATGCGCCGCCAAGGTAGCGGAAGAGGTCGAGGTCAAGGGATGCTGCTGCTGCTTTTGCGCACGCAAGGGAGAGTGCTACAGCAACGTTCGCACCGATCGAGCTGAAGTTGGGTGTCCCGTCGATCTCGTGCAACCGTGCATCGAACAGGACCTGGTCGCGTGTATCCTCACCGATGAGTGATGGAATCAGGTTCGCCTCTGCATCCTCGACAGCCTGACGCGGCGGCCGCACCCGGGCCTCATGGGTCCCGGTGCTGGCGCCGCTCGGTGCCGCAGACCGGCCAAAACCCCAGCATGTGTGGATTTCAGCCTCGATGGTCTCGTTTCCCCGGCTGTCCAGGATAACTCTCAATTTTATGTCTTCGATGGTCGTCATCAGTTCACTACTTTCTCTTCACCGTTATAGGGATCACGCCCTGATCATACTCTTCCAGTGCGATCTCAAGCGGCTCTATCAGTGTCGTTTTAATCAAAATCGGTGCACCCATCGATATCTGCAGAGCGCGGGCCCCTATAATCCGTGCTCTCTCATACCGGGTATAAGATTCCATCGTGCAGCCTCAAAATCTTTCATAATAAGATGGGGTCGCTGAGATTTGAACTCAGGTTACAGCGTCCCGAACGCCATAGGATGTCCAGGCTACCCTACGACCCCCTCACTGGTACGGGCTCAGGTCCTCCACTGTCTCTTTATGCGTCAGCAACATCCGCCTGCAACAGTACCGCTCCAGGCCGAGCTGGTCGAGGATCCGTTTTGGATCCTCGCCCGCCTCCCGCCGCTCGCAGAACTCCTTCCAGGCTGAGGAGATGACCTTACCGCATGTAAAACATCGTACGGGTATCATAGTAATGTACCTGCTCTCCTTATATCTTCACCGGTAAGACTTCTGGAATCTTGCCCGTGCACCCGGACCATGCGGCTTCTTGGGCTCCTTCTGCCGTGAGTCATTCACGAGCAGGGTGCGGTCGTACGCCAGGAAGGCGTCTTTGATCAACGGATCGTTGTGCCATTCCACGATGCCACGCGCAAGCGCCGTGCGCACCGCCTCAGCCTGGCCCATCACGCCGCCGCCAGAGACGTTGATCGCTGCATCGACGCCGTCGAGTGCGTTTGGAACCAGCAACAGGGGTTCAGCGATCTTCATGCGCACCAGTTCGGTCCCATAGACCTCCAGGGGCACAGAGTTGATGCGAACCCGGCCGTTGCCGGTCTTCAGGGTCGCTCGGGCGACTGCTGTCTTCCTCTTCCCACTGGTATTGACGATCTTTGCCATTCTATCATCCCTAATCTAATATTTTGCTCCAAGGTTGGTGCTGATCGCCCCGACCGTCACGTACCTCGAGCTGCTCAATCGGTTGATGTGGGCTACCTCCAGAGGTTCGCTCTCTGTCCCGGCGAACTCGGCCGGGACGCCGACGTAGACCTTGATCCGCTTGAATGCTGTAGCACCGCGTTCGCGCTTGTACGGGAGCATCCCCCGGATGGTGCGCTTGACGATGTGGTCGGGTCGGCGCGGGTAGAACGGCCCTCCTTCGCGGGATCCGCGGTCGCGTTTCTTGTAGTAGGCCGCAAGAACGTATGCACGATCCCCGGAGACGATTGCCTTTTCTGCATTCACGATGGCGATCTCCTCGCCGGCGAGCGCGCGCCCTGCGACGACGCTAGCCATTCTCCCGAGCAGTAATCCATCTGCATCGATAACTGTAACCATCCGTCTCACCTGAGGATCCGGACCCTGCTTCCCTTCGGGTTATCCCGAACGAGGTCCTCTATGGTCATGCACGTCCCGTTGGCACCGACGATCTTGCTCATCGCGGCCTCGGAGAAGTCGAGCGCGGCGACCGTCACCGGCAGGCTGACTGCACCGCTGCCAAGCACCTTGCCGGGCACCAGGATCGTCTCGCCCTCACTTGCGTAGCGGTCGATCTTGCTGAGGTTTACCTCGGCGTAGTTCTTCCTGGGCGCATCCAGTCTCCTCGCGATCTCGCGCCAGATATTCGCCTCATGTACACGTGACGCGTCTTTGAGCGTCACGATGAGGGCTGCCAGCCGGGGGTTCGTTTTATTCGTAATCTTCGTCATTCAGTCCCCTCTCCCGTAATCTCGTTTATCACGTCTACCAGGTCGTCTGATGTCTTCTGGATGTACTGTAGCGCTCTCTCGATGATCTCCCGAACTGGCATCGATCCGTCGCTCTCCACCACAAAGATGAACCGGTTCTCGTCAGCATCGATATGGATGGCCGGCTCGCTTCCGATGCCGCCGGCAAGGCATGCCCGTTCGCAGAGCCTGCAGAGAGAACAGGATTCCTCTCGATCCCTGACGACCCGAACCCGCTCATTCCCGGGCTCGAGCACATCCCGCGGACATTCATCGATGCACATGCCGCAGCCATCGCACCTCTCGTCGACCGTGATCCGCGGATAGTTCTTGTAGCCGCAGGCGGTCGTCGCCTGCCACTTGGCATGCTCTTTTGAGGTGTCGACGGTGGCGTATGCCTCGAGTACGACCTTCTGGTCTTTATCGAGGATGATGATGGGGATCTCCCCTTCAGCCGGTGCGGCATCGGGGTCCTGAGGTATCAGGTCACTTGAGTAGACCGTTCCGGGCCCTTCGACGGAGAGCGTGTAGGTTGCCGTGCAGAGCGGGCAGCCCTCCCCCTCGCAGGTGCACTCACTCCGGGGCACGTAGCGATCCAGATCGGTCCGCAGGGGTATGAGCCCCAGCCGGTGCGCCAGCATCTCATCAAAGAGAACGCTTGAGTTGTCGTAGATCCGGACGTTGTCGATGGCGAGTGTCGGTACCTCGCTGACCATCGCCCGCCGCAACAGGTTGGCGAACGATATGGATACACCGCTTACGGTGAATTTCGCGACCCTCTCATCCAGGCGAGAAAACGCTATCTCCATCACACTCTCCTTCCTCTCCGGCCACCCTTGCCACGGATGTTGTCGTGGGGAACCGGGGTGACGTCCTCGATACGACCGATCCTCATCCCTGCACGGGCAAGGGCGCGGATCGCTGCCTGAGCTCCGGGACCGGGACTCCGCTGTTTCCCCCGACCGGGTGCGCGCACCCGGACGTGGACGCCGGTGATACCCTTGTCACGCGCAGTCTGGGCGACCTGGGTTGCCATCTGCATGGCAGCGTAGGGTGAACTCTCGTTGCGGTCCTGTTTTACGACCATACCACCGCTGCTCTTGGTCACCGTCTCGGCCCCCGAGAGGTCGGTGATGGTGATGATGGTGTTGTTGAAGGAGGCATAGATGTGGGCGATGCCCCATTTTTCGTCTGCCATTGGTCTCACCTCATCCCTGCACGGGCGATCCTGGCCCTCTCAGGGTGGACGTCGTTCGTGAGCGGGGAGGGACCGTAGTAGGTGATCTCAGACTCCTCAGCCCTCTCAACCCGGTAGCTCGGCACGGTCACCCGGCGACCCGCGATCGCGATGTGCCCGTGGGTGATGAACTGGCGGGCCTGCTTGGGGGAGCGCGCGAGCCCCTTCCTGAGGACCAGCGTCTGGAGACGGCGATCGAGCTGTTGCTCGACTTTCAGAGCGAGGATATCACCGATATCGGCATCTTCCCCGACGAGACCGTAGCGGTGAAGGTGGTTGATGAGCTGTTCCCTCTTCTTCTCGTACTCCTCCGGGTTGGTCCCCGCTGACCGGAGCGCAACCAGCTCACGGGCGGCAGTCCGGTACTTTCTCAGCACGCTCTGGGCTTTCCAGACCTCACGCTTGTTCCGGAGGCCGTAATCGATGATAAGCCTCTTTTCGTCTTCAAGCCGGGTCTTCTCAAACCGCCGCTTGGGTGTCGCATATTGTTTGTAATTCTTTCCGGGATATCCCATTCAGTCACCTCTTCATCCTCTCTTCCTGCTGACACCGACCGTCGTGCCCGTCCTTCCGGAGGCTTTGGTGCGCTGTCCACGGACTTTCTGTCCGGTCTCGTGCCGGATGCCGCGGTAGCTGCGCATCTTGCGCATGCGGTTGACGTCATCGCTGACTGCCAGAGTGAGATCCGTTCCAAGGATGTGGCGGGCCTCCCCGGTATAGACATCCTTTGGTCGGTTCACCATCCAGTTGGGCACCTGTTCGATGTAGGTGTCGACAGCGTCTGCAATCCGTGTGACCGATTCATCGTCCAGCTTGCCGATCGTGGCGCGCGGGTCCACATCGGCGAGCATGGCGATGGTGCGTGATGTGTGCGGACCAACGCCCTTGATGCCGGTCAGCGCGATGTGCACGGCCTTTGTGCCATCGAGATCAGTGTTTCTGATCCGAACAAAGTATTTTATCTCTTCTTCATCCATGTGATCGCCTCATCATCGACGTCGTCGGTGAAAGCGCTGAGGGAGGGATTTGAACCCTCGAGTCCCGAAGGACACAGGTTTAGCAAACCTGCGCCATACCAGGCTTGGCTACCTCAACATAGAATTTCGCATCTTGCGATACTCGCAGCACCAGGGGTGCTGCTCCAGACACAGCATTCTGTTACTTGTGCTTACTAACTTTGGTGAAGTAGAGTAATAAGGGTTGTGGTAGACCGGGAGCACCTGCGCGGTTGATCCGCCTCTCTACCGATAGCGTCGGATCACTCCGGAGAGGTTCGTTCGACGCCGCTCCCGATGAGTGCTGATGCGACGATAGGGAGCGCGATCGTGGCATCGCAGAAGCACTGGACGCGTGGTGATTCCGGTGCCTCCTTGCCCCAGCTGATCGCCTCTTCAAACGTGCACCCCGAGAGTCCGCCCCAGTGCGGGGCGTCGGTGGTGTACTGGATGGCGTAGGCGTGACCGCCGATATGTTGCTCATGGATCGAGGCGATGACCTGGGTCTGCTGGATGAAGTTCTTCGGCACGCCACCGCCGATATATATGACGCCGGTCTTCTGTGCCTCTTCGACCATGCGCGTGATCTCATCGGTATCGGCGAGCTGGTCGACGTCAACGTCAACCCCGCGCCGGCGTGCCATGACGAGGCCTATGCCGATGGAGGAGTCGCCGAGGGCCGGGATGAAGATCGGGACGTCGCATTCGGCGCAGGTGGCTATGAGCGAGTGACCCTCAGGCCGCTCTTTGCGGAGCCAGTCTCCAAGACGCCGGATGAATTCTCTTGAGGAACCCCGGAACGGTGCGATCTCGTCGGCGAACCGGGCGATCTCCGCATCGACACTGCGAAATTCCTCTTCGTACGCAAAGACGTCGTAGATACGGTCGATCCCTTCTTCAAAGAGCGCCGCGTCATTGACGTGGTGGTGGCCGATGTAGTGCCGCACGCCGAGGTGCTCGCAGGTGTCGTGGAAGATGTTTGCGCCGGTGGAGACGAGGACGTCGATGTAGCGGTGCCTGACGAGCTCGATGAGCACGTTCTGCATACCCGCCGGGATCATCGCACCCGAGAGCCCCATGAATATCGTGCAGTCTGGATCCCGGATCATCCTGGTCCAGATGCCGAGGGACTCCCCGAGCTTTCTCCCCTGAAAACCGGTTCTACTCATGGACTCAAGGAGTACTGTTACATCCCTGTTTGGTTTGACTGGCTGCGTTGGTCTCATGGAAACATCTCGGTATCCGTTTCTGGCTGCGGAGTCTTAATGCTTGGCGCCAGAGCGAGGAGATAGATGCCCTCTCCGCACACTACCCACGGTCTGTCC
>JAAZOW010000178.1 GCA_012797575.1 Methanomicrobiales archaeon
GTCCCCTCCCCGGTCACGATGCCGGGAGAGCCGTTGAGGAGGATCGGCGTTCCGGCACCGATCGCGAGGCCCATGGGATCGTTCTGGAGGGGGTTGATCTCGCCGCACCCGCTGACCGAGACCTCCCGGAAGGGCCCTTGGAGTCCCTCGATCGAGAATATCGTCTTGACTCGTGCTGCCTGAGTGTTGACGTAGGCGGTGTAGTTTTTGCAGGCGGTCCGTGTGGTGAAGAGTCGGGCGAACGTGAGGTCATCGATGGTCACATCCGCCTCGACCGTGCGGTCTGCAGCCTCCACCACCACTTCGATACCACACCCTTCGACGATATCGCGGAAGAGGTGCCCACCCCCGTAACCGGCCCCGGCATGGGCGGTCCCCGAGGCTATCAGGTCGACGACACCGAGCCGTTCGTTCGGGCAGGGGCCAGGCATGCAGGGGACGCCGTTTAGCCAGATCCGCTCAGCCCGCTCGAAAGTTCCCGGCCCTGCGACCGGCACTGAGAGGACCGCTGCGGTCCCCGACATCACCCCGCATGTCCCGGTGGTGACGACGTCCACGTCAGCGGCCGATATATCTGCACCCTCCCGGACGAGGCGTTTGAACTCCATGGCGGTGTAGACGGTCGCCGAACCTGCCCGGATCTTTTCATCGATATCTGCGATCGTCTTCATAGACGGACATCCTCCACCCGCACATGGAGACCCGACGCCTTTGCGAGGATCATGTTCACAACCCCCGTGTGTGCGAGATTCATCATACAGTAGCCCGGCAGGAACCGTTGCCGCATCCCGAAGGTAGGTTCGCGCCGCACCGTCCGGCCGATCCCCTCAAACCCGATGATGTGATATGCCTCGATGTTCTTAAACCCTCCACCCCGGGAGGCCTGCGGTCCGACGACCTGGCAGGTGAGGAGACCGCTTACAGGGTTTGTGTGGGTGACCGAGAGGACGTGTTGGACCGGACAGCCCGCACCGGTCGGCCTCCCGACGACGATATCTCCGGGCACAATCTCCCACGCCTCCACGAGGTCGGGGCGGAAGGGGAGGACGATCTTTCTCGCCGAGATCTCGCCCGGGAGGGGGTCGAGTATGAAGTCGTACTCCATGCCGAGGATGTCCCGGCCGGTGTGGCAGGCCTCTCCCTCGAACCGGGGGAGGGGTGTCTCGGTGGAGTAGTAGATGCAGTCCGGGAGTTCTTTTTCTCCCTCCTGAACCAGGGTGAGGAACGCCTCGCAGGTCGGGGCCCCGCATGCCCCGCAGTCCTTCCCGGGCGGAGTCCATGCCATGGATCAGTCCCCCCGGTAGAGGTGATCGGCGCCTTCAAGCTTCCGGATGACCCCGAAATGGTGTTGCCACCCGATATCGGTCTTTCCTATGCAGATGGTGCAGACACCGAGCGGTGGTGCGCCCCGGAGCACGATCGCGTCCGGGTCGGTTATGTCCGGGCAGTCCTCGATCGCCCGGAGGAGGTAGCGCATGCCGGTTCCCTGGAGGGCATTCGTCTCCACGATCTCGAGATCCGGGTTCACCTCCCGGATCCGTTCCCGGAAGACCTCTTTCTCGGCCTGGGAGACGAGATCGATCCGGGTCACGACCGCCATATCGGCGAGCGCGAGCATAGCGGCCATCTTCAGGGGTGTGTTCGTCCCCGAGACCGCGGAGAGGACGGCGATCCCGAGTCCCTGCGTCGTGTAGGGAGAGCAGCGGAGGCAGAGCCCGGCGCTCTCGATAAGGAGGAGGTCGGCACTCTCCTCCTCGGCCCAGGTGATGGCGTCCCGCATCACCATCACCCCGGCGTGGTCAGGGCAGAGGTCGCCTGAGCAGATCTTCCGCGCCGGTATGCCGAACTCGGCCGCGAGCTCCTCGTCTTCAAACGCCCGGACGACATCGATCTTCAGGTAGGCGGTCCTGTGCCGATCCTGGAGGGCACGGACGGTCTGCCGCACGACGGCGGTCTTCCCGGCGGAGGGAGGGCCTGCGATGATGACGAGTCTCATGCTCCGGCCGATCCTGTGATCAGGTTTCCTGCCCGGATCTCCTCACGCATACGGTGGAGGATGCCATCGAGGCGGCGGGCCTCCCTCAGGGCAGCGTCTTCACGGCCATTGGGCTCGATGATCTGCTCGACCGCTCCATCGCGCATGACGATCCGCCGGGCCGAGAGGAGGGAGACGAGGGGGTCGTGCGTGACAAAGATGACCGCCTTCCCGCCCGCCCGGAGGACCTCGATCACCCGCTCTTTGAAGATCCCGGCATTCTCCACCTCATCGAGGAGGAGGATGGGGGCTGCAGCGATCATGACCGCATCGGCCACGAGGAGCGAGCGGGTCTGTCCACCGGAGAGAGCGGTCATCCGGGTGCCCGGCCGGATCGCCTCACCCGTGAATTCGTTTGCGAGATCGATCGTCTGCCCGATGATCCCTTCGTCCTCGATCTTTCGGGACCGGATGTGCATCGCGAGGAACTCCTCGACCGAGAGATCGGCGAGGCACTGGGTGTTCTGAGTGATCAGGGCGACGGGTTTGTGTGCCGGGTCGCGGACGAACTCTTCAGGGGGATAATCGCCGTTGACGAGGATCGTCCGGCCCGTGGCCGTATCGTTCCGGGCGAAGACCTCGATGTCGTTTATGAGAGCGCTCTTCCCGGAGCCGGTGGGACCTACGATGGATATCGTATCCCCCGGGCGGATGGTGATCGCGCGGAACCGTTCTGGCTCGCCGCCCCGGCTCCGGCCAGGGAGGATCGTGATCTCCCGGATGGATGTGGGGTTCATGGGGGGAGGGTTATCGCGGGGCTTGATAATATTTGTCTTATGTCTCGAATATATGACCATACTTGGAAAAATATATCTCAAATAGTCTCCTAAAGTAGAGTAATGTTGTCGCAAAGGATCTTTGAGGTCGAGTTTGCCGAGGCACTCCAGGAGGAGCTTGACCGCCAGGGCATGACCATCCGGGAACTCGCGGATCTGGCGGGAATCCCACCCGCCACCCTCTACAAACTCACATCGGGGAAGACTGACCCACGGTTCTCCACCGTCAGAAAGATAGTGAACGTCCTCGAACCCCAGGAGAGGAGTTTCATCGGCGTCATCGCGGCGCGGTTCCTGCTGGACGAACTGGATAACCGCGATATCGTGGTCAACGGCCAGAAGCACCGGGTCCGGGGTTACTCAGCGGATTCTCTCGATGAGTGTATCATCGCCGCTGTGAGGGCCGAGAAGGAGGGGGCGCTCGGGATCATCTGCGCCCCCATCCTCGCCAAGATCGTGGAAAAGATCGTCGATTGCCCGGTGGCAATCATCAAACCGCACCAAAAAACCCTGATCGAGGCGATCGAGACGATCGCAAGGAGGATTTAGGGAGAGGTGTGAGAGCCCTCCTCACCGGAAGATATCTTCCCGTCTCAGAAACAACCCCCGAAACTGCTCTGAAAGGTCCATCGCCATCGCCTCCCCGGGGTCGACCCAGGCGTAGTCCTCATGTTCCGGGCTGAGGTCGACCTCGGTCCCGTCGGCATCACAGATCATGATCAGGTAGGCGATCCTCTTCGTCGGGAGATCGAGCTCCCCGGCGCCCGCGACGTGCCGGAGGGTGATCCGCATCCCGGTCTCCTCCCGGGCCTCCCGCCGGAGGGCGCGATCAAAGGTCTCACCGGGATCGAGCGTCCCTCCGGGGAGATCCCACTTCTCCGGGTTGATGGGGTCATCGGCGGCACGCTTCAGGAGGAGAACCTTCCCTGAACCATCCCGGATGAGCGCTGATGTGGCAAGGTAGAACGGTTTTTCGGGCATACTTCCAGGATAGATCCCTGCCGGTAGAAAAACCTCATCCATAGAAGAACCCAAGAGCCATCAGAACCTACCTTGATGAAACAGGAGGGAGCTTCCCCACCCATGAACGGTATGGCCGCTGATTTCCTGGTCGCCGCCGACCAGATCTTCATCCTGGTGCTGCTGATCGCTGCCGGATACGCCGCCGTGTCGACCGGGATCATGGACCCCCGGGCCACCCGGGGGCTCTCCGGGCTCCTCGTCAACGTCACCATACCGGCGCTGATCATCGCCTCCATGCAGGTCCCTATCACCGCTGCACGCCTCGCTGGAGCCGAGATCCTCTTCTTCGCGACGGTGATGCTCTTCGTCCTCTCGTTCGCCGTCGCCTGGGCCACGTCGAGAGCGATGCCGATGGCCTCCTCAGAGCGAGGGGTCTTTGAGTTCGCCATCGTCTTTGGAAACGTGGGGTTCATGGGATTCCCCGTTGCCCAGGCGCTCTTCGGGGATGAATCGCTCTTCTACGTCGCCATATTCAACCTCATCTTCAACCTACTCGTCTTCTCGGTCGGTATAGCGATGCTCACCAGGGGGAGGGGGGAGGGATTTGATCCCGGTCTGCTCGCAAACCCTGGTATTGCAGCCTCCGTCGCTGGGTTCCTCCTCTTTCTCGGGTCAGTGGAGATACCGTCCCCCTTCATCGATGCGATCGGCCTCCTCGGCGGGGTGACCACGCCGCTTGCTATGATCGTCATCGGGGCGATGATCGCAACATTCCCGGTGCGGGAGATGGTCAGGGATTGGCGGATCTGGGCGGCGAGCGCCGTCCTCCTCCTTGTGATCCCGGTGGCTTACTGTTGCCTCTTCTCAGCGATATTTGCCGATCCCCTCGTAGATGGCGTCATGATCACGATGGCCGCGATGCCCGCCGCTGCGAACACCGCCATCTTCGCAGAACAGTATGGCGCTGATGCCAGGCTCGCATCGCAGATCGTCTTCGTTTCGACGATCGGATCGCTGGTCACCATCCCGTTGGTGACGACGGTGCTGCTGTAGGGCGTGTGTGTACCGGACGCGAGGACTTATGTTTACCTCGTCCCAAGTATTCAGTAGAATGGCTATACGTGGGATCAGCAGGGATCTGCTCGCCATGCTCTTTGAACTCGGGCGCGAGCACCACCCAAACGAGTTTGTTGCGGTGTTGCGGGAGCAGGGTGGTGTCATCCGGGAACTCGATCTGGTGCCCGGCACGATCGTCGGGAGGGAGAGCGCCTCGTTCTTCGTCGATATGCTCCCGCTGGGTATCCGCCAGGCCGGCAGCGCCCATAGCCATCCGAACGGTGTCCTCTCCCCGTCACCGGCGGATCTCAGATTCTTCCCCCGGGTGGGCCGCTACCATATCATCATCGGGTACCCCTACCGGGAGGGGGCCTGGCGGTGTTACCGGGCGGATGGCACCCCCACGCACCTCGAGGTGGTTGAATGATCCGCGTGGTCGCGACGGGGACGTTTGATATCCTCCATCCCGGGCACCTCTACTACCTGGAGAAGTCCCGGGAGCTCGGCGACGAGCTCTATGTGATCGTGGCGCGAGATGCGAATGTGAGGCATAAACCAAGACCGATCCTCCCGGAGGAGCAGAGGCTCCGGATGGTCGAGGCGTTGAAGCCCGTGGATCATGCGCTCCTCGGGGACCTCCACGACATGTTCAGACCGATCGAGGAGATCAGGCCGGATATCATCACGCTCGGGTTCAACCAGCACTTCGACCCTGGGGTGCTCCGGCAGAAACTCGTGGATCGCGGGCTTGATGCGGACGTCACCCGGATACCCGGATACCCCAATTTGGTCGCCAGCTCATCGAAGATCGTTGAGCTCATCCTCGCCAACCGGGGGCCCGCCCGCTCCGACGGGGGTCATGCGGCCGGTGCGCATCAGGGGTGACGGCGGGACTGAGGGTTGGCCGGGCTGGCTGAAGGTCTCGGTTCCATTCCTCCTCTGTGGCATCCTGTTTGCTGGAGCAGGGCTTATTCTTCCTGGAGAGCAGCGGCTCCTGCTCCTCTGCATGATGGTCGCCTATATCGTGCCGCCGTTTGGCCGGGAGACGATCATACCGGCCAGCATCCTCCTCGGCATCCCCTGGTGGCTGATTGCGGTTACCCTGGCGTTTCTGGACTTCGCCGGCGGGCTCTTCATGGTCTGGAACTTTCCGCTGGTTCTGCGCATCCCCTATGTCGGCCCCCGTATCCAGCGCATCATGGTGGCAAGCAGGACCTACCTGGATCAGAGGCCGTGGCTTGAGCGGTTCTACTTCCTCGGCCTCATCGCTTTCGTGAGCATACCCTTCGATGGGTCGGGGAGCATCATCGCCTCGATCGTCGGGAGGGTGCTCGGTATGACAGAGACGGAGGTCCTCTCCTGCATCACGATCGGTGGGGTCATCGGGAGCTTTGCCATCGCCCTCGGTATCGACTACATCACAGGTTTCATGCCCACGGAGGCCGGATCCTGGGTCTCGCTTGCCGTCTTCCTGATGATAGGCACCACGATCCTGGTGATGTGCCGGAGTTATTCCCGGATGCGGAAGGCGAGCGCCTGATCATCCGTCTTCGTCCTCATCAGGAGGCGGAGAGCATTGCACCTCAATAGAAAGGATATTATATATCTACATGGATTACTCAATCATTCTATTCGGCTTCCCTCCGGACTGAGATCTGGAGGGTGGCGGTATGCTCCGAATCTGGAGCAGTGAGGGGCGGTGTGCCGCCCTGGGGCGTTTGAGGAATGGAGCCGCATATAAAAGACGCCTCTCCGGTCGTCGAGCCCCTGCAGCGATGGGGTCGCCGGCGCCGAGAGGACGCTATCGCAGGTAACCCGGGCATCGCCCCCGCGATGCTTGAGCAGGTGCTGGAGGCCTCGCTCTCCGGAACCTGCGTCATCGACCGACGGGGGTGCATCGTGCATGTCAACAGGGTGCTGCTTGCCACATGGGGCTACAGCCGGCAGGGCCTGATTGGAATGTCCGCCGACCTCCTCTGGGTGTCCCGGGAGGAGTGGGCAGACTGCGTGAACTGTGCCTTCACCGCCGGGCGGTGGAGCGGGACACTCACCGCCCGACGGCGAGATGCATCGGTCGTCGATGTCCGGGCCGTGATCAGCACCATCCATGACCCCGAGACCACCGACGTCTGGCTCCTCCTCTCCTGCCTCGATGCTACCCCAGGGGGTGCACGCCGTGGCATCGGGTCCGTCGTCGCCGCCATGCCAGAGCGGTTTATGGACGCAAAGGAGATAGACCGGGCAATCGACGATTCGCTCAGAGATCTCGCCCGGGTATGCGGGGCATGCCGGGGCTACCTCTCGCTCTTCAACGATCCCCGGACGTTGCTTGGGACAACGCACGAGTGGTGCATGGCCAGGAAGAGACCCCGGCGCGGAGGGTTCCAGAAGATCCGTGGAGATGATCTCCCCTGGTGGATCGAAGAGATCCTGGAGGGCAGGACCGTACTCGTGGATGGAAGACCCGGGAGAGGGGAGTTCTCCGGTCAGGAACGAAGGTTCCTGGAGCGACGCGATATCACTGCGGTTCTCCTGATCCCGCTCCGACTGAAGGCAAGGGTCGTCGGGTTTATCGGGTTTGAGCAGGATACCGGGGGTGCCCGATTCAGGGATGAGAATACCGCGCTCCTGCATGTGGCCGTCTATATCATCGCTGGTGCGCTTGAGCAGAGGCAGTCTGAGTATGTCTTCCGGGAGTCAGAGAACCTCTACCAGATCGTCCTCGACGCCATCACCGATGCCGTCACCGTCGTCGATACCAGGTTCACCATACTTCTTGCAAACGATGCTTTCATCGCCTGGTGCGAAGAGTTTGAACTCGATACGAGCGTCGCCGGGAAGGACCTCTTCTCCGTCCTGCCGTTCCTCTCGCCCACCGTACAGCAACAGTA
>JAAZOW010000131.1 GCA_012797575.1 Methanomicrobiales archaeon
CGGCTGCGCCCCGACGATGTACTGCATGAAGTCGATGAAGTGGCAGCACTCCGAGATCAACATACTGCCGCCCTGTTCATCGTCGTGCACCCAGTGTTCAGGCGGGATCTCTCCGGCGTTCACGCGGTAGTGCAGGACCGCAGGCGTGCTTCGGTGCCCGAAGAACTCCTTCATCTTCTGTGCAAGCGGGGAATAGCGCCGGTTGAACCCGACCATGAGCCGGTTCTCTGAATCGTTCCACGCTTCAACGACACCTCTGAGTCCATCGATATCGGTTGCAAGCGGTTTTTCCACAAAGACATCTTTCCCGGCCTGAAGCGCCTCGATCGTCATCGGGGCGTGGAGGTCGTTGCGGGTCGCGATCATCACCGCATCGATATCAGGATCCTCGAGGAGCGTAACGTAATCGGTGGTGCCGTAGGAGAACCCATACTTCTTCGCCACGGAATGCGCCGAGAGTCCCGTCGCAGTCGCAAGCCCCGCGAGGTTCACGGGGAGCTGGGGCAGGTGCGGGTAGAGGGAGCTCAGGGCGTGGACGCCGGCACCGATACAGCCGAGTGTCCTGACCTCACCAGACCTCCTCTGTCTCCCCGCCCGCTCAGGGAACGTGACCGTGCAGGACGCTCCTGCGCCGTTCGGACTGTACTGCAGAAGGATCCCGATATACTGCTCTTTTCCTGTGGCTATGAGGTTGTAAGCCCCCGGGGCGTCGTCAAGCGCGAAGGTATGGGTGATCAGGGGATCGAGATCGATCTTCTTCTGGCGCACCAGCTCCAGGAACGCCTCCATGTTCCTCCGCTCGGTCCATCGGACGTAGATGGGGTAGTCGATCCCCCGTTCCTCGTAGTCTCGGTCGTAGCGGCCGGGACCGTAAGACCGGGAGACGACGACCTCGGCCTCTTTTTTGTAGAAGATGTCCCGGGGAAGATTCATGCCCACATCCCCGACGACTACGACCCTGCCCTGATCCCGGACCAGGTGCCCGGCAGACTCGATCGGGGCGCTTGACCGGGTGGCGGCGGTGATGATGACCGCATCCGCCCCGAACGGTGAGAAGGCCTTCATCCGCCCCTCAAGGCCGTCGTAGTTTGAGATGACGTCGGCACCAACGTCTGCTGCGAGCGAGAGCTTCTCCGGATCGATATCGATCCCGATGACCCGGCACCCCGCGGCCTTGAGGACCTGCACGACTAAAAGCCCGATCAGTCCAAGCCCGATCACTGCGACGCTCTCACCCACTGTGACCGCCGCTTTCCTGACACCGTGCATCGCGATCGATCCGACGGTCGTGAACGCTGCCTCCCTGAAACCGACACCGTCGGGGATCCTGACGCAGAGGTTCTTCGGCACCGAGACGTACTCGGCATGCACAGCATATCCGGCTCCGCCGCAGGCAACACGGTCACCGACCTCAAAGTCGTCGGTCCCGGTCACCACCACCGTCCCTGCAGAGCTGTACCCGAGCGGTTCCGGCTTTGAAAGGCGGCTCATTGCCTGCCGGTACGCTGAAAGGGGGCCATCCGTGCCGATCTTCTGGACGACTTTCCTGACATCGTCGGGGCGCGCCTTCGCCTTCCCGATGAGCGACTGCCCCGCGAGGTTTATCAGGGACGACTCGGTGCCGGCACTGATGAGGGAGTAGGCATTCTCAACGACGATACCCCTCCTGACGGCGGGAACGGGGACGTTCTCCACCCGGATGGATCCTGACTGCAGATCTAGCAACACCTGTTTCATCTCTATCCTCCCCACACTCCTGATTGCGTGAGACAATCGAGCACCTCGGATGTCATGAAGAGGTCGGGGAAGTTCTTCGAGGGCTCCACCGTCGATGTCCTGATCCGGAACAGCCGGCAGAGGGCCTCGAACGACCGCGTCTCTGCGGTCTCGTTGTACCGTCTGCGGGCGATCTGTCGGTAGACACCGTAACCGAACCGAAACGCCTGATGTCGCGCCGGATATTCCCCGATCGATGCCATCTTCGCCGCTGCAACGATCGATCGCGGCAGGCTCCCCCAGGAGTCCGGCTCCCACCGGAGCGCAAGACCTCCCCGCATACTCTCTTCGAGCCGGTTGAGGCAGAGGTCGGCGTGGGGCCGGTAGCGGCCATTGCCCCGGGATGTATAGGCGAAAGAGGCGTGTGCGAACGCATACGCCCCGGAGAGGTGGTAGGCGAAGGAAAGCCCGCTCCCCGACCAGTCAAACTGCCCGCACGGGCAGAGGGCGTCTGCGAGCCACCGCGCACCCATCGCGAGGCTCTCGTCGATCCAGTCCTCTCTGAGAATGTCGTTTGTCTTCGCAAGGTAGTACATGGTCACCCCCTGGTAGTGTACGCAAGGGAGATCGAAGGTGTAGGGGTAGGTGCCCCTGTCCACGGCGTAGGGGTAGGTGCCGTCGTCGCGCTGGTGCCGGACGACGTTCTCCGCCGCTCGCACGGCAGCCGCATGGGCGGCTCCATCATCGTATCGTTTTGCGTACCGCGCAAGGAACGCCCCACAGGAGGCATCGACGTTTAAGTGGTCGGCGGTATACTGTGCCGACTTCAGGAAGTACCCCGGCCGCACCTCAGCCGCGACGACAGAGTCCCGTGCCTTCATGAGCGCCTCTTCATGCGGATACCTGTCTGCTGCCTCCAGGAGGGCGTCGCCGATAAAAGCGGTGATCAGGGCCGAAGGCTGGTTGTAGTTGACATGAACCTCGTTCCAGGATCCATCCGGACTCTGGCATCCGGTGACGTAGTTCAGGATCGGACCTACGAGCGGGTCGCCTCCTGCGCGGATCATCGCCTTCACAACCTCGGCATGCACCCGGTTCCTGACGATGCCAAAGACCGGATCGCGTATATACGCCGTATCGCCGTCGATGATGGCAGTCTCCCGGACAGCTTCGGTGATCCGGGAGA
>JAAZOW010000070.1 GCA_012797575.1 Methanomicrobiales archaeon
CATCCGTGTACACTTCTGCAGGAAAAATCTTCCGGAATGTCCGGAGCGATCCCTATTTAGTCACAGGGGTTCAACCCTCAAAGCATTGTATGGCCAAGAATCCACCGATCATCTACCTGAACAACGCCGCCACGACCTGGCCAAAGCCTCCCGAGGTGCTCGAGGCCGTCAGGCAATCCCTCGCGCTCCCCGTCTTCGGGTCAGGGAGGACCACCGGCAGCCAGGGAGAGGATTATGTCACGCTGGCACGGGAGGCGGTCGCAGGCCTCCTCGCCGCAGATCCGCCGGAACACGTAATATTCACGCAGAACGCGACTGACTCCTTAAACCTCCTCATCCAGGGGTTCCTCGCCGGCCACGAGGCAGGTTGCCACGTCCTCACGACCGGGCTCGACCATAACGCGGTCCTGCGGCCGCTCCATGAGCTCGAGCGGCAGGGTCGGATCAGGCTGACAGTCCTCCCCTTCGAGGACGGTTCGGTCCATCCGGATGCAGTTGAGGCGGCTGTAACACCCGATACCAGGCTCATGGTCACGACCCACGGGAGCAACGTGCTCGGATCGGTGCAGGACATCTCCCGCATCGGGGAGGTCTTGCACGACAACGGGGTCTACTTCATCGTCGACGGGGCCCAGACCGCCGGCCACATACCGGTCGACCTTCATGCCCTCCCGGTCGACGCCTACGCCTTCACCGGTCATAAGGGTCTCTTCGGCATCCCGGGAACCGGCGGGTTTTACCTGCGGGATCCGGAGTCGATCACCCCCACCCGCTATGGGGGGACCGGGACCGATTCCTTCTCACTCTTCCAGCCACTCGATATGCCTGATCGCTTCGAGGCAGGGACCCAGAACCACCCGGGGCTTGCAGCCCTCGCGGCCGGCGTGAACTACATAACATCCACCGGACCCACGGCCATCATGGAGAAGGCAGAGCGCCAGACTGCGTTCCTCATCAGGGAGCTGCGGCAGGAGCCAAACGTGACGATCCATAACGAACGCCCCGCCCTCCCCATCATCTCATTCAACATCCAGGGCATCGAGAACGATGATGTGGGGTTCATCCTGGCCCGCGCCTACGGGATCATCGCCCGAACCGGGCTCCACTGCGCCCCTCTTGTGCACAGGGTGGTCGATGGTGGGGTGGGCTCTGTGCGGCTCAGCCTCTCCTGGTTCACGACCGATGAAGAGTGCCGGGTTGCAGCCAGAGCAGTAAAGGAGATTGCAAGAGATGCGTATTCTTCGCTCAGTTCGCCATAAATCCTGTGCTGATAGCTCTTTCATGAAGGAGTTCCTCCTCGACGCTCCGATACCGGAGGGCTTCTTTTCCTACCTTGAGAACTTCGGGAGGGTTGAAGCGCTCCCAAACCTCGGTGAGGGGTTCTACAAGTTCGATAAACCCGATTGGTTCTCCATCAAGGGTTTTGTCGGGGATACCTCCGTTGAGGTCAGGTTCAAGAGGGAGGTGATGAAGCAGACGGTGAGTTTCCTCTACCTCCTCTTCACCTCGTACCGGGAAGGACCGATGGATCTCTCAGGGCTCCGGCAGCGGGAGGAGGCGATCGAGAGGCGGGTGCACGAGCACCTGCATGGGTTGTGATGGGGCGTTGTCTGAGGGTATATTCGATCGATATCCGGAGGAGTACGATCGCTGGTTCGAGGATCACCGTGCCGTATACCACGCGGAACTCGCCCAAATCAGGCGTTTCCTCCCCCGCCCCGACTCCTGCGCCATCGAGGTAGGGGTCGGGTCCGGGCGGTTTGCCGCGCCCCTCGGGATCCCGATCGGGCTTGACCCTTCGCTCCCCCTCGCCCGGATGGCACGGG
>JAAZOW010000225.1 GCA_012797575.1 Methanomicrobiales archaeon
GAATGCTTCACGATCCCGGGCAGGGTTGCGACGTTCGCCAGCTGGCGGACAGCACCCTCTTCAAGGGTCTCTGCCAGTGCCAGGGAGAGGAAGAAACGACCGGGCACCCGCATATCTGGAACATATCCTATGGGGACCTCCCATTCGAGATCCCTAATCTTATTGATCCCTTCAAGCATATCGATCCCTCAGATATCAAAGATGATGTCCACCATATAAACATCTTTTTCTTTGACGATTTCAAGCCCGAAATACGATATACCCTTGATGAGCGCTCCTCCGGTGTGCCGCGCGAGGTCGAAGGGCTCCCCTCTCAGGGTGGCGGAGAGTCGATTTCCCTGGAGATCGACGTCAAAGGTACAGAAGACGAAGCTCTCTGCATCGGCGATGAAGAGCAACTCTGAGAGGTAATCGATGAGGAGAGACTCGAGATCCTCGGCTTCCAGGGTGATCTGCCGCACGATACCTCGATCCTCGCAGGGACCACCGTACATCACGTGGAACATGGCCCGGCCTGCATCAGAGAAGAGCTCGCTCAGCGTTGCGCCCCGTATCCGCATGAGAACATCAGCGGTATGATCCAGTTCTTCGAAGCTCATGGCCTAGACGTCGTAAAAGAATATCGGGATCATCCCTCTATGGATGGAATCGATGTAGCGGGCCTGGTATCGTGAGACGTAGACGGTATAGTCACCGACCGGGATCTGCAGGTCGGTCGTTTTCGGCGGTTTAAAGGATGCCGGTAAGAGAACTGGGCCACTGCAGGATGTGCTCACCCGGAAGTCGCGCTTTCGACTAAGGACGTACGATCGGACATCGTCAGCGACGTGTATGCTTCGTGGCTGTGTCGGTCTTCGTGTATCACTCTGCATGATAGTCCCCCATATTGGTGCTGGAGGTAAAAAAATGGTAGGGTTTTCGTATCTTACATCGCTCCCAAGACGCTCATCACCACATCCACGTACTGATCCTTCAGCTCGTAGACGGTGTTTGTCCCCTCTGCGTTCCGCCTCACGTGCAGAATCCCTATCCGGGATGCGATGATGCCAACCATGGATGCGATGGAGTGATAACTGATGGAGAACTGCTCCTGCAACTTCTCGTAGATCTGGGGTATGGTCAGGGATCGTATCTTCACGAAGAGACTGAGCAGCTCATGCCGGATGCCATCGCGGTCCCGTGAGAGATAACCTTCGAGTCGAGATTCGATCTCTAACTTGAGCTCAGAGGGCGATCTCATATGTGTCTGTGACTCGGTATTTTATATATGCCTTTTCTTTTGGTCCGTATAATTGGAGGTTCTGTCGCGGAAATGGTATTTGTCTGACGGAAGAAGGCCTGAACCGGGACAAATTCATCGCTAGTCCGGGCAAGGGTGTATGGGTATTCCGGAACATAGGCACACCCATGATTGATGCTGTCTCCTCATCTATGCTCCCGACAGGCACCCTTGCACGTGCACCCACTCCCACTTCCGGGTAAAACGCCCGTGGCAGGTCCTGGGACATTGCACCACCCTCTGTGATATCCGGCGAACTCCGGATACAGCCTGTCCGTGATCACTCTCCCCACGAAACTCAGCCCCGGACCCATCGGGTGACAGGGAGATCTCGCGCGCTCGGGGCCGTAGCGCTTCTGGGATGTTCTTCCCCGGGACCCGCCGCGGATGATTTCTGTCGTAGTTCATCATCCGCCGAGTCCAAACTCCATGGCGTATTCCCTTTCATCAGGCGATTTTCGAATGTCGCAATACCATCCCGGCCCGATTCTGATTCCCGAATCATCTCCATGAGCAACCCTTTAACCCATCACAATCGTACACTAATACAGCATGGAATCCGCCAAATATGACATAAACAGATACTCTCCGCGGCAGATGGTGGCGCTGCCCCTCATCCTTCTCCTCATCGCCGGGATGGTGCTTGGCTATACCACGCTCACCACCGGCCTGCCCCTGCGGCCGGGTATCGATTTTGCAGGAGGAACGGCGGTCACGGTCTTCACCCCCGATAGCAGGGAGACGATCGAGGCGACCTTCTCTGGCTACCCACTCTTATCGGTGGGCGAGGGGCTCAGTAACGGGAAATATATTCAGTTCGGGCCCATGGATGACGCTCAGTATCGGAGTCTGAGTGCGCTCATCAACGAGAAATATCCTGACGCGAAGGTAGACCAGATTGGGGAGACATTTGGAAAGACACTCCAGAATCAGGCTTTCTTTGCTGTGATCCTCTCGTTCATCGGGATGTCCGTCGTGGTCCTCATCGCATTCCGGGATCTGGTTCCAGCAGGTGCTGTCGTCCTTGCTGCCCTCGCCGACATTATTGTCACCGCCGCGATCATGCAGATCATCGGCATCCCCCTCTCTCTCGGAACAACAGCAGCTCTGCTGATGCTGATAGGCTACTCGGTAGACAGCGATATCCTGCTGACCACACGGGTGCTCAAGCGGAGAGGAAAGCTCGAGGACAAGCTCTCCGGGGCTTTCAGGACTGGGATCATCATGACGACGACGACGCTCTCGGCGGTCGCTGCCATGTGGGTCGTCGCCACGGCAGGCCAGATCCAGATCATCAGCGAGATCGCAAGCGTCCTCCTCATCGGGCTCTTCGTTGACCTGATGAACACCTGGATGCTGAACGCCGGGATCCTCAAAGGATATGTCCTCAGGAGCGATAAGAGATGAAGCGAGAGTCCATCATCAACCTCATCAAAGACTGGCGGGTAGCCCTGCTCCTGGTGCTTGTCATCGGCTCCCTCGCAGGCATCTACCTGGCCCCTCTGAACCTGCAGAAAGGGCTTGAGGGAAACCTCCAGTTCGGTCTTGATCTCGAGGGCGGCTCATGGTTGCAGATGGAGTTCCAGTCTGTTGTCGTGGGCTACTCCACCGATAAACCCGTCGGAGACCTCATAGAGAACCTCCAGAAGAGTCTGGATGCCGATGTCGTCCAGATCGACACAGATCATCTCGAGATCCGGAAGAGTGTCTCCCGGGCCGATCTTGAACCGATGTTTGCAGCATCGGGCGCAGAAATCGTCACCTACCACGAGGGCGTATCCCCCTATACCGCTGACGATGTAAAGCGGATCCTCAATAAGAAGGTGAATGCCCTCGGAATGCAGGATGCAAAGATCAATCTCCTCACCCCGACAGGAAGCGAGTACCCGCAGTACGTCCGGATAGAGCTTGCCGGTGTGGATATGGCGACCGCGCAGGGGATCGTCGGCAAACAGGGAATGTTCGAGATCCGTATCCAGACGACCGCCAACCGGACCGAGCATGTCCTCTACGGGGACCAGATCACCAGCGTCGGTGTACCGCAGAAGGACCCCTACACCCAGATGTGGGGTGTCGGGTTCACGCTCTCCGACGCAGGCGCCCGGGCCTTCCGCGATGCTGCCAGCGAACACGGAGCTCTTGCCGATCCGAGAGCCCACCACCTCGTGATGCTCCTCGACAACGAGACCGTCTACAGCGCCCCCCTCGACGGCAACCTCGTATCGGAACTCCGATCGGGCCCGGTCAGGTCGCTCTCGGCCACCACCGGGTCCGGCGATGCGGGTCTTGAAGATGCGATGACACTTGAGATCCACCTGCGCGCCGGAGCTCTGCCGGTAAAGGTGGGCATCGTCGGGTCCGGGTCGGTCCCGGCGGCGCTCGGTGAACACTTCAAGACAATGGTCGCTCTTGCCGGGGTTCTTGCGCTACTCACCGTAGGGGCCGTCGTCTATTACCGCTACCGCGAGCCCTCGATCGTGATCCCGATGCTGGCGATCACCTTCTCCGAGATCGTCATCCTGCTCGGCATAGCCCGGTTTGCCCAGCAGCTGGATCTCGCCTCCATAGCAGGGTTGATAGCGGTGCTGGGCACTGGAATCGATCAGCTCGTCATCGTCACCGATGAGGTTCTTCATGAAGGGCGCGTCCCGTCACCGAACCTCTACATGAAGCGTTACGGGCGGGCTTTCGGCATCATCGCCGTGGCTGCGGCGACGGTCATCATCGCCATGCTCCCGCTGGTACTCATGGATCTCTCCACCCTCAGGGGCTTTGCCATCATCACCATACTCGGCACCATGGTCGGCATACTGGTCACGAGGCCTGCGTATGGGAAGATAATCATGGCGATCCTCTCGAAATAACAGCCCCACAACAACCTTTATTGCCCCGCTCACCCACAGTGTGTGAGTGGGGTTATAACCTATGGGTAAACCGGTTTTAATGGACTTCTACGCAGATTGGTGCGGTCCGTGTCACCAACAGTCACCGATAATCGACGAGCTCAGACAGAGAATGGGTGACCAGATTGATATCAGGAAGATCGACGTCAGTATCGATTCCGAGCAGACGCGGCGATATGCCGCGAAATATGATATACAGTTTGTACCCACGCTCGTCATCGAGAAAGACGGAGCCTTTATTCGAAAACTGGTAGGCGTCCAGAGCCTTGAGACGCTTGAGAGTATCTTAAAACCCCTGGTGGACAGCCAGTGAAGATCGGTATCATCGGGGGAACCGGCGATATCGGGGAGGGCATGGCACTCAGGTTCTCACCGAGGTACGATGTGATCGTGGGATCGCGCAAGGAGGCGAAGGCGATTGCAACCTGCGATCTCTGCCGGGAGACCCTGCACGAGCAGGGACTGGAGTGCAGTCTGCTTGGTGCTACGAACCAGCGCACGGTCGATGAGAGCGACGTCATCGTACTTGCAATACCGTTTGAGTACGTGGCCCCTATCCTGAAGGCCCTGACCGGGTTTGAGGATAAGATCGTCATAAGCCCTGTCAACCCGATCAAGCGGGCGACCTATTTCTACCACGCCCCGCCGCCAGAGGGATCAGCGGCCATGATGATCGCGGGTATGCTCCCTTCGAGCGCGACCGTATGCGCTGCATTCAATAACATCGCTGCAGGTAGATGGAAGGTACTTGGTGAAGAACTGGACTACTCGGTCGCCGTCTGTTGCGATGATGGTGATGTCAAGCAGACCGTGATGGACTTAGTAAACGCAGTATCAAGCCTTCGTGCTTACGATGCAGGGCCGCTTGCGGCCGCATCCATCGTCGAGAGCGTAACACCTCTCCTCCTCAACATCGCCCGCTTCAACAGGATGAGAGATGTCGGCATAAAGTTTGTCTGATAGGCAAGCGGCCAATCTCCTGCAGGACGCACAGGATCTCTCTCCCCGCACGCGCTTATGCCCCGGGGCATGCACATATCCCGGAGAACGCTAAATTCATCTACACCAGAGTCCAGGTGCAGGAGATGCTTGATCAGGAGTTTGAACGGATAGGGGGACGCCTCTTTCTTGAAGGTCTTGTCGGGGCGAGTTTTGGAAACATGAGTGTGCGCGCTGATGGGGGGTTTTGGATCACCCGGAGCGGCGCCTACCTGGATGTCCGGGAGGCGCCGGTCTTTGTGCCGGACGGGGGGGAGGCGCCAGACGGGGCATCAAGCGAGTACCGGGTCCACCGGGCGGTCTACCAGGCAGCTCCATGCCGCGCGATAGTTCATGCCCACCCGGTCCACGCCGTCGCTGCTTCGCTTGATGCCGATCTGATCCAGCCGATCGACAGTGAGGGACGGATATTCTGCCCGGAGATTCCGGTCGTCGGAGGGGAGCCGGGGACCGATGAAATCGCGCTGAGCGTCTCTGAAGCGCTCTGTGATCACCGCATCGTCATCGTCCGCGGACATGGAACCTTCGCCGCCGGGGAGACGCTCGATGAGGCGTATATTTACACATCGATCGCTGAATACGCCTGCCGTATACTTCTCGTGTCAGGGTGGTCTCGGCGGGTTCTGTAGCTGCTCGATCTGGCGAATGGTCTCGCGATGAAACCCGAGCAGCATATCGCTGATCACGCCAAACATGAAGATCTGAAATCCTATGGTGATCAGGAGGACCGTGAGGATGGTGAGCGGCAGGTGTTCTATATCCTTGAGCCATTCGAGGATGACGTACACGCCGGTGATGCCCCCCACAAGCGATATGAAGAGCCCGATGATACCGAAGTAGAATATAGGGTTATTCATCTTTGCGAGCCGGTAGATCGTCGAGAAGATCCTCACTCCATCCTGGAAGGGATCGAGCTTTGTGACCGTCCCGGGTCTTGAGAGATACTGGACCGGGACGACCGTGATCCGCTGACCGTTCCTCACCGCCTCGACCGCCATCTCCGTCTCAATCTCAAACCCTGTCTCTTTGAGGGTCATCTGCCGGATCGAGTGGAGGGTGAAGGCACGGTAGCCTGAGAGGATATCGCGGAGATCCCTGCCGTGAGCGATCTTGAATAGCAGGTTGAGGATCTGGTTGCCGAGGAGGTTTAGTCGGGTGAATGCCTCTGCATCGGGGTTTTTGAGGCGGTTGCCGATGACGTGATCGAACCCGAGGGCGAGCGGATCGAGCATCTTATCAGCATCTTCCGGCGAATACGTGCCGTCACCGTCGAGCATAAGCGCGTAGGGTTCATCGATGATCTCCACAGCCTCGATGATGGCGTTGCCTTTCCCCTTTCCCGTCTGCGTCCTGACGGTCGCTCCCGCGGCCCGTGCGATATCAGGGGTGCCGTCGCTGCTGTTCCCGTCCATGACGAGGATATGCTCAAAACCCTGCTCTCGAAACTCCCTGATCAGGTCTCCGATCGTCGGGGCCTCATTCAACGTAGGAATAAAGATGCATACCTCTCCTCGCTTGATCTTCATCGGTATACTATTATCCGATCGGGTAGTATAAGGGCTTCGTATGCATGTAGCCAAACCCGGGCTCCGGGCCCTCGGCGTCGCGGAGAGCTATTCAGGGCGGGAGCAGTCAACCCTCGCCGGGGTTGTCATGCGAAAGGATCTCCTGATCGATGGGGTGGCCTTCGCCCGGGTGACTGTCGGAGGATCGGATGCGACGGACGCTATAATCGAGCTCCATGCCAGACTCAGGCGAAAGGACATCAACTTCATCATGGTCAGCGGGTGTGTAATCGCCTGGTACAACATCATCGACCCGGTGGCGGTGCAGGACGCGACAGGGCTTCCCGTCATCGTCGCCACCTATGAGGAATCAGAAGGACTTGCGGGGGATATCGTCCACCACTTCCCGGGGGATGCCGGTAGGCTTGCAGCATACCGGCGCCTCGGCGATCGGGTCACCGTAAGGCTCCATACTGGCTACGATCTCTTCATCCGCTCCTATGGGCTCTCACCGGAGGATGCCGCAAGGCTCTGCGACGGTTTCACGTATGAAGGCAGGGTGCCAGAGCCGGTCAGGGTGGCGCGTCTCATCGCTCGCGGCCTTGTTCGATCGACCCGGTTCGGACGACCATGACCGTGGATGTCGCGTGATCGACGACGTAGGAGCTGATACTCCCGAGGAAGAGGCGATCAAGTCGACCTCTGCCGTGCGATCCAACCACTATCAGATCTGCACCGAGCTCCTGTGCCAGTGCGATGATCTCGGCTCCTGGGTGGCCCCAGCGCTTGTGCGGGGTTATCCGGGTTCCGGTAGCGGCAGCCCGTCGCTCTGCATCGGCGAGGACCTCATCGGCCTCCCGCTCGAGTGAGTCAAGGACCGCCTGCTGGGCGATGTCAGGGGGTTCGAGGCTGTCTAGGATCACTGTTGGGTATACACCGGTCTGGACGACGTGCACGGCGTGCATGGATGCCTTCGTGGCATGGGCGATGTCCAGCGCCTCTTCAAGTGCCCGGTGGCCTATCTCGGATCCATCGACCGCCACAAGCAATGTTTTGAACATAGTGAGTCTAGGATCATGCTGGTAGAAATATGTGGTCTTTACGGGCGGTTGAGCTCATGCGACCACCGTGTGCGTTGAGATCACCTTCTTCGTCCGTTTGTCTATGACCTTCACGGTAACATTTGTGCCCGGAGTGATTTTACCGTCCTTCAGATCCACCTCCATGATCTCACCCGGATTCCAGTAGCGGCTACGGCACCCCTCGCCCTTGATGAATCTCACCTGGTAGTGATTCGATTTGATGAGGAGGTAGCCGTTCAGGGTCGAGACTGTGGCAAGCTTCCATCTATCCCTATAGAAATCTGCCATCAGGTCGTTGTTCGTGTAGACTGTGCTGCCGTTATTGAGGAGGAAGACTCTGCTTGCATATGTCACACTCCCAGTCTTGGCGCTCGTATGGTCGATACCGATGATGATGATAGGGGGTAGCGGGTCGGAGTCGGAGGGATTTGCCCATGACCAGGAGGGGATCATCCCGAGTACCATTATCAGGATGAGGAGGGCTAGGATGATGGTGATGGCGACCATCAGGATCGTGGCGTGGACTTGCGAGAGCGCGTGCTCATCCC
>JAAZOW010000275.1 GCA_012797575.1 Methanomicrobiales archaeon
GCGGGCTCGATCGTGGTGACGATGGAGCGCTTGAACCTCCCCAAACGTTCCATCTCCTGCTTCGATGCCAGCGCCGCTGCCCTCTGTTCCGGGGTATGGTAAAAGATCACCGACCGGTACTGTGTCCCGACATCGGGGCCCTGCCGGTTGAGCGTGGTGGGATCATGGATACTCCAGAAGAGGTCGAGGAGATCCTGGTACGATGTTTTCAGAGGATCGTAGGTCACCTCCACGACCTCCGCGTGCCCGGTCTTCCCGGTGCAGACCTCAAGGTACGTCGGGTTTTCACGGGTGCCTCCCATGAACCCCACCGCTGTATCCACAACGCCGGGCAGGCGCCGGAACGCCTCCTCAACACCCCAGAAGCACCCCGCGCCAAAGGTAGCCTTCTCTTTCTCTGACACCATGGCAACTCCGACCTTCGGTTGGTCTTTGGGATATAGGTATCGGAAGACCAGGCTTCCCGCGGAAGGAAGGTACTTATCCTCTATCGGCGATACCTACATCCATGACCTTCGAATCTGACGCTGTAGAGACGGTTGCCCGACTGATGGCACTCTCTGCACGCACCGCCCCGAAGGCACGGGGAGTAGACGCGATCAGGACGATCGTCGTCACCGGGGAAGATATGGCGATACTCGCACAGGCGATGCGGGAGTTCGGCGAGAAGCACAACGCATCGTTCTTCGTGCGGGATGCGGGCAACATCGAGGCGAGCGATGCCTGTATCGTCATAGGGTCGTTGCTGGCTGATACCGTGGGCCTCGACTGCGGCGGATGCGGGTATTCCACCTGTGCTGAGATGCTCAGGGCGCAGGGTACGCGTCTCCCACAGGCTACCGCCTTTGACGGCCCAAACTGTGCCATCAGGATGACCGACCTCGGCATAGCGGTCGGCTCTGCGGTGAAGACAGCAAGCATCCACAATGTCGACAACCGGGTCATGTATACCGCCGGCGTCGGCGCGCTCTCGCTCGGATGGATGGAAGGATGCGGCGTTGCGTACGGTATTCCGCTCCGGGCATCTGGAAAGAATATCTTCTTTGACCGCACACGATAAATCGGATATACCATGGCCACCATGAAGATCAGGGGCGGGGATCTGGATCTCGTCGAGTACGAGTTCGCCTCCTTTACGCCCGGCGAGAATATCAGATTCTGCGACCTCAAGAAAGACTACGCCCTTCTTCCGGTTGCCGGCACCGTCACCGTCAAAGCTCCTGCACGGATCCACCTCACCGTGCTTGATATGAACCGGTTCTCACCCGATCGCCCGGGAGGGGGCGGCATCGGGTTTGCTATCAAGACCTACTGCACCGCTGAGGTTGCGTGCACGGCATCAGGGCTCGATATCGACTACTCCCGTGAACCGATCCTCCGGCACTTCGTGGAGGTCTTCAGGGATGTCGTCGGCTACACCGGGGGGTTCCGGATCCGTGCGCAGGATCATATGCACGAGCACGTCGGGCTTGGATCCACGAGCACCATCCTCACCGCGGTAGCAAACGCCTTGAATGCCGCAGTGGGCTCACCGCTGACACCTGACCAGCTTCGCCTGCTCCTCGGCAACAACTTCGTCGAGGAGACTGAGGCCGGGAACATAGCATTTGGGTTTGAGACCGGCGTCGGCCCGGCTGCCAGCACCTATGGCGGCATGACGGTGATGGGAGATGAGCTGACA
>JAAZOW010000299.1 GCA_012797575.1 Methanomicrobiales archaeon
ACCGTGGGAGGTATCTCCACGGGGGGAGGGGCAGACGGGGAGGGGGGATGCGCCCCCTCCCCTGTCTCTTTGCTTTCAGGAACACACCCCTGAGGATACCGAATGCAAGATGGCGACGAGCGCTACCCACTGTCCCTGGTGGCGTTGTACATGACCCCGGATCACAGTTTCTGATCCGTTCAAAACCCCCCTCATTCTCAGATTCCGGCTCAGATCTCTGTCTTTCACATCTCCCGATCTCTTTACAACCCCGGTTGCAACCGTATGGATCCGATGCCTACATCATCCCCCAAAAGAGACTGCCCACTGTCCCTGGGCATGATGGAGATGAGAAATTTGAATATGGATGTAACAACTTTATTTCAAGATCAGGAGACAATATGGAGACTTTACCAGTGAAAAAGTAGTTACAACCCCGGTTGCAACCGTATGGATCCGATGCCGGACCCCGCTGGAATAAAAAAAGAGAGGGTGGTAGAAGATCCCTTCTACCACGGTCCCCTCGTGGGTAGCGGGATCTCAGTCCAGCTCAGGCTTCGCATCAGCCCACGCCTCGATCGCGTCCAGGATGGCCTCATCCGAGAAGGATGATATCCGGACGGCCTTGCGGGTGAAGGTGACGTAGAAGTCATCACCCGACACATCGTGGCACTTGAGCTGGCAGTAGTAGGACTCCTTCTCAAAGGCCCGATACGACTCACCGCCGATCGCAGCCTCGAGGGCCTCGTTTCCGTAGATCTCGTCAGCAACAGTCCCGTACGCCGCAATCGTCGGCACCTGGACCGATACGGTCCCAAGCGCCTTCCCATCCTCGGCGATATCCACCTTCACGGAGTAGTATTCACGGTTCCGGAAGATCGGCGGGACTGCAACGCCCTTGTTGGTCGTATAGCCGACGCAACCGGAGGGGTTTGCGCTTATGAAGTCCTCGACGAGGTCGTCAAACTCCTCGATAGTGCCGATCGGGTACTCAAGGTCCCTGACCGCCGTTCTGTTCACGGCCGTCTCTACAAAGTCATTCACGTCTGACATTTCTCTCTTCTCCTTCGCCTGCCAGGCTTCCCGGGAATCGACAGACGATCATAAGATACACCCCGGGGGGCATCAGCCTGACTGTATCAGGGAGCTCAAATTAGGCTCCGATTCAGGAATATAACCATTACGGTAAGCCTTTTTGTGTTTGTCATCCTATCATTCACCAGGATGACGTATGAGAAGACCACCCGGGAGCTTGTGTATGAGACGAACCGGGATGTGAAGTGGATCTGCCGGACGCTTGCCCGGATAGAGGCGCAAGATGAGGCGGTCGAGGACCGGCTCCGGGCGCTCGAGGGGTGGCGGGCGGAGAAGGCCGGGGAGGAGCGGAGAGCCTCGGCCATCGGCGCAGGGGCCGGGGGGATCGTCGGCGGGGCGGTGGCGGTGATCCTGAGGGTGATGGGCGGGGGGTGACCCGTCGCGACTCATCATGCGCTCTATCGTCACCGGCGAGACAGGGAGAAGATCGAGCACCTTCTAGTACTCCTCCACTCAGAGCGTTTACCCCTCCCCGTGCCCCCTGTAGCCTCTCTGGTGTCACTCTGCCTGGAGAGAGGGGGATGCCGGCATAACCTCACGCATCAAAATCTTTGAAGATAAGGTGACATGGTGCACTAGAGCCGCACCCCCACCCGGGCGGGGTGGAGAGGAACGCCATTCTGACAGCTGCTACCACTGCCTTCGTGGCAGTGGTGTCGGGCTTCATGGTGGTTGCGTCTCGTATCTGTCACCCAAGCGTGTAACTGGTGATTGATCCCACGAAATAGACGCCCTTCCCCGAAGAAGGTCCCAGATTCAGCCGTCCGTCTGTCCCAGGCATCAGGTTATAGAGAGTGATCTTCTGGCCATCATCACCATTGATAAGAGTTTGACCATCTATCGCGAAGTTTGTCCACGCACTTTTCGCCGGTACGTTCAGTGTCAATGTTGAGATGAGGTTGTCGTAGCTCGATACCCAAATCCCTGTGATGGAGTCGCTTCCCTTTAAATCGTTGTTGATATATAGCGCTATGTCATTATAACTAAACGTTGTGATCGCTGACCCACTTATGTAGATCTTACCGTTTCCATCGGTTCCCATCACCAGTCTCACTACATCATTGATTGCGAGGTTGTAGCGTGTGCCACCGAGCTCCACATAGGAGTAAGCTCCGGTCACCCGGAACTCAAGATAACCTCCTTGCATCAGAGAGCCCGACTTTCCTTCTCCCGTGTTGAGCAAGGTATCATGCCAGGTCTGGGGTGATGTAACGGTGATGTAGTCGATCTTAGTCTCGGTCGAGAACCCATACGCATTGCTCACGGTCAGGCTGACGGTGTAGTTGCCAGCACTCACATAGGTGTGCACGGGGCTCTGCTCGGTCGATGTGCTCCCGTCGCCGAAGTCCCAGGACCACGAAGTTATATCGCCGATGCTCTCGTCGGTGAACTGGACCGCGAGGGGCACGCTACCCGCAGTGACGTTCGCGGTGAAGCTTGCTTCCAGGGGTTCCGGCGTGGGCGTCGGGGTTGCAGTCTCGGTGGGTGTCGGGGTTGCAGTCTCGGTGGGTGTCGGGGTTGCAGTCCCTCCCGACCCACCCCCTCCGATATCGTGGAGGAGCCAGTAGCTGCCGGCGCGGTTCACACCCTCTCCGACAATCTGGATATGAGCGTTATCGGGCACGTCGCTGAGCACAAGGGCCTCCCCGGTCTTCCACGATGTCCAGGTGTCATACTCAGTGCCCGTGGCGTCGACGAGTTTGAAGTTCTCCGTCCGCTTGCCGCCGTTGATCAGGATCTCAAAGTGCCCCCGCTCCAGAGGGTCGCCGCCATCATGGTAGATGTAGAGTTTCCCCTCCACTGTCACGTTACGGGCAATCATCGCCGGCGCCGCATCTCCGATCGGGTGGGAGAGGAGCGTTACCACAAAGATCGCCGCCACTGTCACGAATATGGCAATGAGGGCCGCGACGGCGATGAGGTCAGAGACGGCGGTGTCGGATTCCATGGTGATTGCACCCTCACATCTCAGAACGGGTAGTCCTCGGGATCGGTGATGTACTCCCCGATGTTCTTGAAGGTGACCTGTGTTCCACCGCTGGTGACGAAGAACCCGTCGCGGGCGATGACGACCCCTTCAAGGGAGTTCCCACCAAAGATCACCTTCCCTTTAGGGGCGAAAAAGACGCCAGTTACCCCGCTACCTCCCATCCCGGTTATGGTAATGTCGCCAGTGTGCGCAATAATGGTGACGTTGGTTGCAGAGGATTTCCAGGAGGTGGAAGAGTAACTGTCAGCAAATATCTTCATGTCGCTCACCAGATCCCCACTTTGGGCGTACCCTCTTGACGTGTACCATGTGTCGGGGGACTTCACAGGAGGTATCTCCAGATCCGGCATGGCGAATCCCGGTACTGTTGTATTGTGGGTGCAGTATTGCTTTTTGCTGGTATCGACTCCGCTGAGCGTATAGAGTGTGCCGGTGTAATAGGCGTGTGCACCTCCCTCAAAGTTGATTACATCCTGCCCTAGAGTAAGATCCCCGTTAACATACACCTTGTTGTGTATGTTAACACTTCCCAGATCACAATTGCCATTAACGTATACATCACCGTAAATGTGCCGCTGCCCGTTCCTGAGCGTAAGGCTCCCGTTTATGTATATGCTTCCGGGTTCATCCCGTGACCCGAGGCTGGCACTCCCGCTACTCAGGGTAACATCGCCATCGAAGTAGATATTCGAGACATTGATGGAAGCACCCTGATTGGCATCTGTTGTGACCAGGCCTCCTGTGATGATGACCGTGGCCCCCGGACCGTTAACATTGCCTCCGCTGAACTGGAGAGCGCTCCCGTAGACAAAGACGTTCTCATTGACAACGAAGTCGATGAACTCCTCCGGCTCCTCAGGATCCTCCTCCGGCGGCTTCACCGGGTCCGGGTCAAACCCTCCCCCTCCCCTGAGGCGCACCTCGGTGAGGATCACCTCGCCGCCA
>JAAZOW010000057.1 GCA_012797575.1 Methanomicrobiales archaeon
TCAGCAAGGGCGTTATGGATGAGGAAGAAGTGAAGAACATTCTGTATGAGATGGGCGTCCTCGCCCTCCGGAGGGAGACCGCATGAGGCGGCAGTCCAGGGTCTTTGCCGACGGGGCCCTGATAGGACTTGTAGACGATCCTCAGGATCTGGTATCCCGGATGCGCGAGATGCGCCGACGGGGTGAACTCTCCTCGGAGGTCAACGTCTCCTATAAAGATTTCAATAACGACGTCATCATCCACACCGACCGTGGAAGAGCTCGTCGTCCCCTGATCGTGGTCCGAGATGGCAGACCCGAGGTGACCGAGGAGGATATCGAGCACATCCGCAACAACGAGATGACCTTTGAGGACCTGGTGCAGAAGGGTGCCGTCGAGTTCATCGATGCCGAGGAGGAGGAAGACCTCTTCATCGCCATCAACGAAGTGGACCTCACTGCGGAGCATACGCATCTGGAGATTGATCCTTCGCTCATCCTGGGTATCTCGGCGGCGCACGTTCCTTTCCCTGAACATAACGCCAGCCCCCGTGTCACCATGGGTGCAGGGATGGTTAAACAGGCGCTCGGGTTTGGTGCGGCGAACATGAAACTCCGCCCCGATACAAGGGGGCACATGCTCCACTACGCCCAGAAACCGCTCACCTACACCCAGACCTCCGATGCCATCGGTTCAGATGAGCGGCCGGCGGGTCAGAACTTTGTCGTTGCGATCCTCTCCTATGAGGGGTTCAACATAGAAGATGCGCTGATCATCAACAAGGCCTCTATCGATCGGGGCCTTGGACGATCGCACTTCTTCCGGACATACGACGGAGAGGAACGACGCTACCCGGGCGGTCAAGTTGACCGGATCGAGATACCGGACGAAGAAGTCTCCGGAGCGCATGGTGCCGAATACTACGCGAACCTGGATGACGACGGTATCATCAACCCTGAGACGGTTGTCCGCGAGAAAGATGTGCTCATAGGAAAGACCTCCCCGCCAAGGTTCCTTGAAGAGCCCACGAGTGAGCTCATCGCCGTTGAGAAACGCCGTGATACCTCCGTCACAATGCGGAGCAACGAACGTGGGATCGTGGATACCGTCATCATCACCGAGGGCGAGAACTCTTCGCGCCTCGTGAAGGTCCGGACCCGTGACCTCCGGATACCAGAGGTGGGCGATAAGTTCGCATCCCGACATGGCCAGAAAGGCGTTATCGGGCTCATTCAACCTGCGGAGGATATGCCGTTTACGGAGTCGGGCATGACCCCGGACCTGATCATCAATCCCCATGCAGTGCCGAGCCGTATGACCATCGGGCATATGCTCGAGATGCTGGGCGGCAAGGTCGGTTCCCTCGAGGGGCGCCGGATCAACGGGACTGCATTCTGCGGCGAACGTGAGGTGGATCTTCGGAGGTCGCTCAAAGAACTCGGGTTCTCTCACGACGGCCGTGATGTGATGTACGACGGTATCACCGGCCGCAAATTTGAGGCCGATATCTACATCGGTGTCATCTACTACCAGAAACTCTATCATATGGTTTCAAGCAAGATGCATGCCCGGTCGCGCGGCCCCGTGCAGGTGCTCACCCGCCAACCAACTGAGGGACGTGCCCGCGAGGGTGGTCTCCGGTTTGGTGAGATGGAGCGGGATGTCATGATCGGCCACGGTGCGGCCATGGCCCTGAAAGAACGGCTGCTCGATGAGTCGGATAAGGTGACCCAGTGGGTCTGCGCGAAGTGCGGCATGGTGGCGATGCTTGACCGGAAGAGGAAGATCACCCGGTGCCTTGCATGCGGCAGTGAAACCGATATCTATCCTGTCGAGATGAGCTACGCCTTCAAGCTCCTCCTCGATGAGATGAAGAGTATGGGCATTGCTCCCCGCCTAAGACTCGACGATATGGTGTAATAGAGGGGGCATATCAAACTATGACCAGTCCAAAGCGTGTTGGAAGGATCGAGTTCGGGCTCTTCTCCCCGAAGGAGATCCGCAAGATGAGCGTCCGAAAGATCATATGGGCAGATACCTACGACGATGACGGATTTCCCTACCCGCAGGGTCTGATGGACCTGCATCTGGGTGTCATCGATCCCGGTCTTCGCTGTAAGACCTGTGACCAGAAAGCGGCCGATTGTCCGGGTCACTTCGGGCATATCGAGCTCGCCAAACCAGTCGTGCATGTCGGCTACACCCGGTTGATCCGGAAACTCCTGCGGGTGACCTGCAGGAACTGTTCCCGGTTGCTGATGACGGCCGAGGAGGTCGAAAAGATCGCTGGATCCGAGGATAGCGACGCCACTGTGGACGTCGTCTCTGAGAAGGATGTCAAGAAAGAACGAATCTGCCCCCACTGTGGGGAGCAACAGCTCAAGGTCAGCTTCGAGAAACCCACCACCTTTACCGAGTCTTATATAGAGGATAGGAGGAAGATTGAGCACAAGCTGACTCCGGCCGATATCCGGGCACGCCTCGAGAGGATCCCCGACGAAGATCTGCGGCTGATGGGTGTCAACCCAGATGTCGCGCGGCCGGAGTGGACGATCCTCACGGCCCTCCCGGTCCCGCCGGTCACGATGCGCCCCTCGATCATCCTCGAGAATGGGCAGCGATCTGAAGACGACCTGACTCACAAACTCGTGGATATCATCAGGATCAATCAGCGGTTCAAGGAAAACCAGGACGCTGGCGCACCTCAGCTGATCATCGAAGACCTCTGGGAACTCTTGCAATACCATGTCACCACCTACCTCGACAACGAAGTGGCAGGGTGCCCACCCGCCCGGCATCGGAGCGGCCGGCCGTTAAAGACCCTCTCACAGCGGCTCAAGGGGAAAGAAGGACGTTTCCGTGGTTCTCTCTCAGGAAAGCGCGTGAACTTCTCCGCCCGTACGGTGATCTCGCCAGATCCCGATCTCTCCATCGGTGAAGTCGGAGTGCCGCTTGCCATAGCAAATGAGATGACCATCCCGGTCAGGGTGACCCCGTTCAACCTCGAGGAGATGCGGCAGTATGTCTTAAACGGCCCTGAACGCCCAACCATCCGGTCACCCTGCGGTGCAAACTACGCTATCAGGCCCGATAACCGGAGGATGCGCCTTTCAGATACGAACCTGGAGACGGTTGCGGAGATGCTCGAGGCGGGCTGGACGGTTGAGCGACAGATGAAAGGCGGGGACATCGTACTCTTCAACCGGCAGCCCTCGCTACACCGGATGAGCATCATGGCTCACCGGATCGTCGTGATGGATGGGAAGACCTTTCGGTTGAATCCAGCGGTCTGCCCGCCCTACAACGCCGACTTCGACGGTGATGAGATGAACCTGCACATTCCGCAGACCGAGGAGGCTCGTGCGGAGGCCGAGATCCTGGTCTCAGTGCAGGCAAACATCCTCTCACCGAGGACCGGTGGTCCGATCATCGGCGGCATCCACGACCACATAACGGGCATCTTCCTCTTGACGCACAGGGTTCGCCACTTCCGGAAGGAAGCTGTGCTCTACCTCACCCAACACCTCGACCTCGAGAACCTGCCAGAACCGGACAGAGTGGATGATGATGGGCGCCCGTTGTGGACCAATAAACAGGTCTTCTCACTCATCCTCCCGGAGGAGCTGAATATGATCTTCCGCGCCTCTTCGTGCCAGAACTGCGAGACCTGCCGGCGGGAGCTGTGCGAGAATGACGCGTACGTCCAGATCATCAATGGACAGCTGGTCGCCGGTACCATCGATAAAAAGGCGATCGGAGCGTTTGACGGCCAGATCCTGCATCGGGTCATCAGACAGTACGGCATGAAGCGGGCTGCACGATTCATCGACGACGTGACCAAGCTCTCGATCCGGGGCATCATGCTCCAGGGATTCTCGTTCGGCATTGATGACGAGGATCTGACCAAGACCGAATACGGCCAGATCGATGAAGTGCTGGGCGGAGCCATCAGTGACGTCGAGCGCCGGATCAAGATCTTCAAGGAAGGACAGCTTGAGCCGATGCCGGGCCGAACACTCGAGGAGACGCTTGAGATGCAGATCATGCAGGTGCTCGGGAAGGCCCGTGACCGCACAGGCGAGATTGCCGGGCGGCACCTCGGGATGGACAACAGCGCAGTGGTGATGGCGGTCTCAGGGGCCCGTGGGTCGATGCTGAACCTGACTCAGATGGCTGGCTGCCTCGGACAGCAGTCGGTTCGCGGTGAGCGGATCATGCGGGGCTATGAGGACAGGACCCTGCCGCACTTCCGGCGCAACGAGCTCGGTGCAGAAGCGCACGGATTCATCGTCAACAGTTATAAGAGCGGCCTCTCCCCGACTGAGTTCTTCTTCCACGCCATCGGTGGGCGTGAAGGTCTTGTGGATACCGCGGTCCGAACGTCCCAGAGTGGCTACCTGCAGCGGCGGATGATCAATGCCCTGCAGGATCTCAAGGTAGCATACGACGGCACCGTCCGAACGACGGGTGGTCGGATCATCCAGTTCCGCTACGGCGAGGACGGCACCGATCCTGCGAGGAGCAGCTATGGCGCCCCGGTGGATGTGAAGGGTATCGTGGAGAGCGTCTTGAAGGAGGAGATCAAGTGAACAGAGATCTTGTGGAGCGGATCGATAACCTCGATCTACCCTACCGGACACGAGAAGACCTGAAGGTGAGCCTGGAAGACCGGGAGATCACTGAAGATGAGTTTAACGAGATCCTCGATATGATCCTCTTTGAGTACAGGAGGACCAGGATCGAGCCCTGCGAAGCGGTTGGCATCGTGGCGGCGCAATCGATCGGGGAGCCGGGCACCCAGATGACGATGCGGACCTTCCACTATGCGGGTGTGGCTGAGATCAACGTCACCCTCGGCCTCCCCCGCCTCATCGAGATCATGGATGCCCGGCGGGAGCCGAGCACCCCCACGATGGCGGTCTTCCTGCTGGAAGACTGGGCGTTTGACCGGGACCGCGCCCGCGAGGTGAGCTGGCAGATCGAGGCCGCACCGCTCCATGAGTTTGGGGATATCACCATCGATATGGAGCATATGCAGGTCTTTGTCCAGCTCAATAAGCAGGTCTGTGATCGCCGGAGGATCACGGTGGAAGAGATCACCGAGATAGCGCCGAAGAAGATCCGGGAAAAGCGGCATTTCCGTGATTTTGAGGTCGAAGGGGATGCTAAAAAGGCATCGATTGTGTTCACGCCCAAGGATCAGGAGAGCTACCAGAACCTCTTCCAGCTCGCTGAGCACGTCAGAAATGTCATAGTCCAGGGCATCGATGACATCGAGCGGGTGGTCGTCAGAAAAGAGGGCGGAGAGTATATCCTTTATACTGAAGGCTCCAACCTAAAAGATGTCTTCGAGATCGAGGGCGTTGATACCGCCCGCACGCGGAGCAACAACATCAGCGAGATCGCTGGTGTGCTTGGTATCGAAGCTGGCCGGAATGCGATCATCCAGGAAGCCTTAAGCACCCTGAACGAGCAGGGTATCAGCGTTGATGTTCGACATATCATGCTCGTCGCCGATATGATGTGCATGGATGGCGAGGTCAAGCAGATCGGCCGACATGGCATCGCTGGAGAGAAGGAGAGTGTCCTTTCCCGGGCCGCATTTGAGGTGACAGTCAACCACCTGCTTGATGCGGCGATCGCGAACGAGGTGGACGAACTGAATGGCGTCACCGAGAACGTGATCGTGGGCCAGCCCATCCAGCTCGGTACTGGCGATGTAAAGCTCATCGCAAAACCCGTAAACCAAAAAACCTGAAAATCTAGGAGAATCATACATGGACTTTAACGCTTCACTACGCAAAGCCGTGAAGACTGGTACCGTGTTCCTGGGCCGGAACAAGACTCAGGAATGCATCGAGGAAGGCAAGGCAAAACTTGTCGTGGTGGCTAAAAATAGCCCCGAATCTGTCAAAAACATCGTAAAAGAGATCGATACCCCTGTCTACATCTACGAGGGCTCGAGTGTCCAGCTCGGGAAAGCCTGCGGCATGCCGTACGTCGTCAGTGCGCTTGCCGTGATCGAGCCGGGTGAATCTGATATTCTGAATGTTGCGAGAGTGTAGATGATGCCGCAGGTAGTGCTGACTGAGGAGTGCATGCGCCTCATTTCACAGTTTGAGAGTCTTACTGGTGCCGGAAGTCGCGATTGTATCGTCGATAATCGCAATGAACGCATCATCTTCGTAATCAACCCTGGCGACATGGGTCTTGCCATCGGCAGGGGTGGATCGAGTATCAAGAAGGCTTCCGATGTTATGGGGAAGCGGATTGAGGTTGTGGAATATTCCCCGGATCCGGGTCAATTTATCCGGAACTGCTTCCTCCCTGCACATGTCACCGATATCGATTTCGCCACCGATGTGGACGATCAGCCGATCGCCCGCGTTGAGGTGCGCGACGAGGATCGGGGGCTTGCTATCGGGAAAGCAGGGAAGAATATCTTCAAAGCAAAGGTTCTTGCCCAGCGGCAACACGATATCGTCGATGTCCAGCTGATGCAGAACGAGGTTGCCTGAATTTTCTTCCTTTTTTTGTTGGATCCTGTGGGTTCCCGCAAAAAGGTATCTGATCCCTGAAGGGTACCTATCGCCACGATACCCGGGCGTTCTGCACATACGCCAGCTGCTCGGATATCCTCTCCGGTATCGAACGGCGATCCTCTGCTGCAATGGCTTCCTGCCA
>JAAZOW010000127.1 GCA_012797575.1 Methanomicrobiales archaeon
TATCTTCGCGGTCCGGTCATGGCCGGTCGCGGAGAAGACACAGTCCCATCCCATCTGGTAAGGCTTGATGTCGATCACCGGCGTCCCGTCGATCACATCCACATTCTCAAGCTCGAGGAATCGCCCCTCATGGACGCCACGCAGGCGCACCACCGAGACAGATATAGGGTTCGGCCTCTCGGGCGAGCGGAGCGAGAAGACACCCTTCTCGGGCAGGTCGCGCGAGACCTTCCTGGCCACTGCCCTCAGGACTGTCCGATCGGCCTCATGTAGCCAGCAGATCAGAATGAGGTGCGAGCTCCCTTCGATGCCCGACAGAGCTTCGGTGTAATCAGGGAAGATCTCGACCTCAGCCTTGACGCCCTGAACCGGCATATCGCTCCTCGAGTGGATATGCGATCGCACAAGTCCGATAGGGGAGAGTTCCATACAGTGCACTCTATGGAAATAGGTTATGTGCCCCTATATGCCCTTCCCATGCCAGAGAGCGTCTCCTCAATACGCTGTCTTCTCGAAGTAGGACTGAGATCGACAGTCAGCACAGGCTCCGCTGACAAGCAGATTATCAGGGACCATCTCACCGCAGATGGTGCAGATAGCAGACCTCCAGGGTTGTTTCATCGGCACTTTCACCCTCACCCATTCGTTTGAGAGGATGTCGCGTCCCGCATCGATGAGTTCATCGATAAGTGCGGTACCCCTGGTCCTCGGATCGAAGAGCGGATCCTTGGTATACCAGAGCGCAAACGTCGGATACCTGTCGATCTTCTCACCATCAACGAAGACCCGGATCCCATCCACCAGCGGGGTCTCGGCCGGCCGATTCATGGTGATGGCGAACTTTCCGATGGGGAATACCCGGAGGCGGTTATTGCCGATCGTACAGTGCGCGATCATCTGCAGGGCATCAGGAAGACACTTTGTGGTCTCACAGACGGCATAGACCCTCTCGCCGCCCGATGCCTCCAGGAGTTCCAGAGCATAGTCCACCATGAAGACCCCGACCAGGAGTCCCGGGGCTGCAAAGGTATGAAAGTCAATACAGTTCCGGAAGTGCTCTATCAACTCCGGAGAGGAGCCTTTTGACTTGAGTCTGGCCTCAATATCGTCCCATGTATGATTTAATCTTGGTTGCACGGATCAGTATTTGATCAGGGTTAGTTGTAAACGTTTTGGATTGTTTAACCTCATTAAGCTTATATCGTCAGACTTCCAGGGTTGAAACACACTTATAGTCCCCTAAAATACCTATGGATGGGTGAATACACGATCATTTTACCTTCGGGCCCACATCGATGTATAAGTGACTCAGTTGTACTACCATAACATTCCAAAATGTTAAAAGAATATGTTTAAATTTATATACTAAGTAGTAGAGTTAAACTACTGTAAGTATGTCCATCCTTTCCTGGCATGCTTGACAACAGACGTTGAATGCAACAATCGGGAGAATGTTGAATGACAGAAACTAACGGAAAGTTACGCTACGTCGCCACGACCTGCCCATACTGTGGGGTGGGATGTGGACTCAACCTCGTGGTGAACGACGGCAAGCTTGTAGGGGTAGAGCCCTACAAGAGAAGTCCGATTAACGAGGGGAAGCTCTGCCCCAAGGGAGCAACCTGCTGGGAGTTCGTCCACAGCCCCGACCGGCTGACAAAGCCCCTCATTAAGAAGAATGGCAAGTTTGAGGAGGCATCCTGGGACGAAGCCTACGACCTGATCGCTTCGAAATTCACAGAGACGTATGAGAAATATGGGCCAAAGTCGCTCGGTTTCCAGGTCTCGTGCCGGACGCCCAACGAAGAGTGTTACATCATGCAGAAGCTCGCACGGGTGGCCTTCAAGACCAACAACATCGACAACTGTGCGCGTATCTGCCACGGGCCATCCGTCGCAGGGCTTTCGCTCTCGTTCGGCTCTGGTGCCGCGACGAATCCCTTCGAGGATGTCCGAAACTCCGATCTCATCTTCATGATCGGCGCAAACAGCGTCGAGGCGCACCCACTCGCTGCACGCCGGGTTCTCCAGGCGAAGAAGGCGGGCAAGACCGTCATCGTCTGCGATCCGCGCTACACCCCAACCGCGCGTCTGGCTGACGAGTACGTCCGCTACAACCCCTCGACGAACATCGCCCTGATCAACTCCATCATGTACTGGATCATCCAGCAGGATCTCCACGACAAGGAGTTCATCAAGAACCGGACCACGGGCTTTGATGATCTGAAGAAGACCGTAGAGAACTACGCGGATGTCGAGTCGATCACCGGCGTCCCCACCGAGAGGGTCAAGGAGATCGCGAAGATGTACGCGAGCGCCGACAACGCAGTGATCATCTACTGCCTTGGCATCACCGAGCTCACGACCGGTACGGATAACGTCAGATCGCTTGGAAACCTCTCGATGCTCACCGGCAACGTTGGGAGACCTGGAGTCGGTGTCAACCCGCTCCGTGGCCAGAACAACGTCCAGGGCGCCTGCGACATGGGTGCTTACCCGAATGTCTACTCCGGCTACCAGAAGTGCGAAGACGACGCCACCCGGAAGCGGATGGAGGAACTCTGGGGCGTCACCGGGCTTCCGAGCGAGTATGGTGTGACCCTGACAGAGCAGATCACCCAGTGCGGCGACCCGATCAAGGCGATGTACATCTTCGCGCTGAACCCGGTCGTCTCCTACCCTGACTCGAACCATGTCATGCGGTCGCTTGAGAAGCTGGACTTCCTGGTCGTGCAGGACCTCTTCATGACCGAGACAGCCAAGTACGCAGACGTAGTCCTCCCAGGCGCCTCTTTCGCTGAGAAGGATGGGACGTTCACGAGCGGTGAGCGGCGGGTCAACCGTGTCCGCAAGGCCGTCGAACCACCAGGCGATGCCAAGGAAGACTGGCAGATCTTCGTCGATCTCGCCCACAAACTCGGGTTGAACGGATTCGACTTCAACTCGCCGGAGGATATCTGGGACGATATGCGGCGTGTCACCCCATCGATGGCCGGTATCTCCTACGACAGGATTGAAAAACCTGAAGCACTCCACTGGCCCTGCCCAACCCTGGAGCACCCGGGAACCCCGATTCTGCACCGCGAGAAGTTCTCGTCTGCTGATGGTCTCGGACACTTCTTCGGGCTCGAGCACCGGCCGCCTGCGGAGGTCGCTGACGAAGAGTATCCGTTCACCTTGATGACCGGACGTCTGATCTTCCACTACCACACCCGGACCCAGACTGGACGGGCGGAGGTCCTTCACTACGAGGTGCCCGAAGCCTACGTGCAGATCAACGAGGATGATGCCGCGCGACTCAAGATCCAGAATGGGGAGATGATCAAGCTCCGTGGCAGGCGTGGCGAGGCAGAAGCCGTTGCCAGGGTGACCGATGAGGTCGCACCGGGAGTGCTGATGATGGCGATGCACTTCGGCGGAGTGGGATCTGTGAACCAGCTGACAAACACTGCGCTTGACCCGCTCTCCAAGATGCCGGAGTTGAAGCACAGTGCGGTTGCTATCGAGAAGATTGCGGGGGTGCAGTGAGATGGTAGCTAAGGGAGATATGGTATATGCCTGGACAACGAACGCCGATATCGCCAAAGTGGCGGA
>JAAZOW010000092.1 GCA_012797575.1 Methanomicrobiales archaeon
AGAACGCAGAAAAACCCTGCAGACCTGAATACAGGGAGAATGGGATCGCGCACTGCACCGGACGTTGGTCGAATCGATCGCCCTTCTGGAAGAGTTTTTGAATAATCGCTCCTGGGGCACCTCCGTTGGCTCAAGTGACGTGAGATATGGGGATAGATCGTGTCGATCAATATATTTCACTGGAGAGAAAGAGATAATACGCTGAAAATGTCGCCGTCACATCAATTACCAAAGAACTACGATATCGGGGAAGTGGAGAGGCGCTGGCAGGATATCTGGCGCGATGAGGATAACTACTTCGACCTGGACTCAACGAAACCGCAGTTTATCATCGATACCCCACCACCATACCCTACCGGCAACTTCCATATCGGGAACGCCTTGAACTGGTGCTATATCGATTTCATTGCCCGATACAAGCGCATGTGTGGGTTCAACGTAATGTTCCCCCAGGGGTGGGACTGCCACGGTCTCCCCACCGAGGTAAAGGTCGAGGAGACCTACGGAATCACCAAAAATGATGTATCACGGGAGAAATTCCGGGAGATGTGCCGCGACCTCACGACCGAGAACATCGAGAGGATGCGGGCAACCATGCGCAGGCTCGGGTTCTCCATCGACTGGAGCCACGAATATGTCACCATGCTCCCGGAGTATTACAGAAAGACCCAGGCGTCGTTCCTGCAGATGCTCAAAGCCGGTGACATCTACCAGAGCGAGCATCCGGTGAACTTCTGCACCCGGTGCGAGACGGCGATCGCCTTCGCCGAGGTCAACTACACTCCCCGCACGACCACGCTCAACTACTTCGACTTTGACGGCATCGAGATCGCCACCACAAGGCCTGAACTCCTTGCGGCCTGTGTCGCGGTGGCAGTCCACCCCGAGGACGAGCGGTACCGGGGAATGAAGGGAAAGGAACTCGACGTCCCCATCTTCGGGCACCAGGTTCCGGTCATCGAGGACGTTGCGGTCGATCCGGACTTCGGCAGTGGCGCGGTGATGATCTGCACGTTCGGGGACAAGACCGACGTCTACTGGTGGAAGCAGCACGACCTGGGACTCCGCAAGGCCATCGATCGGAAGGGTTTTATGACCTCGATCGCGGGCCCCTACGCCGGTATGTCGGCGGAAGCCTGCAGGGAAGCGATCCTCCGGGACATGGAAGAGGCGGGTATCCTCTCGATGCAGGAAGAACTCGAGCAGCGGGTGGGGGCCTGCTGGCGGTGCAAGACCCCGATCGAGATCCTCTCCGAACGCCAGTGGTTCGTGAAGATCCACCAGGACGAGATCCTGGATGCCGCCCGGAGGATATCGTGGGTGCCGGAGCATATGCTCACCAGATTGGAGAACTGGGCAGAGTCGATGGAGTGGGATTGGTGCATATCAAGACAGCGGATCTTTGCCACACCGATACCGGTCTGGTTCTGTGATGCTTGCGGCGAGATGGTCCTCCCCGCTCTGGAGGATCTCCCGATCGATCCTACCGTGGATATGCCGAAAACCCCCTGCCCGCGGTGTGGTTCGTCTGAATTCACCGGGGAGGCAGATGTCCTGGACACCTGGATGGACTCATCGATATCGGTGCTTTATGTCACAGGATGGGATGGGAAGGAGGGTAAGCCCCCGTTCTTCCCGGCGCAGCTCCGTCCCCAGGGCCACGACATCATACGGACATGGGCGTTCTATACGATCCTCCGGGCGAAAGCCCTGGCCGGCAGCCACCCCTGGGACCAGATCCTGATCAACGGTATGGTGCTCGGAGAAGACGGATTTAAGATGAGCAAGAGCCGGGACAACATCATATCCCCCGAAGAGATCGCTGGCACCTACGGGGCAGATGCGTTCAGGCAGTGGGGGGCCGGGGGTGCGACGACCGGCTCAGACATCATGTTCAACTGGAACGACATCATCGCCGCGTCGCGTTTCCAGACGAAACTCTGGAACATCTTCAGGTTTGTCATGGGGCACCTGGAACGGGTGGATGAACCCGGAGCGCCGGTGACTGAGCTTGCCGATCGGTGGCTCCTCGTCCGGCTCTCAGATGTCGTCGCGGAGGTCACCACTGCCATGGAGACCTACCAGTTCGATCGGGCGCTGAAAGCACTCCGGGAGTTTGCCTGGAACACGCTCGCCGATGACTACATCGAGATCGTGAAGGGGCGCCTGTATGCGGAGGAAGAGAGCAGGGCCAGCGCCTGTAGCGCACTCCGGATGACTATGGATATACTCTGTCGCCTCATCGCCCCGATCATCCCGCACTTCGCCGAAGAGTGTTACAACAACCTGACCGGGAGAAGTGTGCACGGCGAGACTTGGCCTGACTTCGCATACGATGACGATGAAGCGCGGCGTCAGGGTGACCTCCTCGTGAAGACTGTCGCCGAACTCAGGCGCTACAAACACGATCAGGGCATGGCGCTGAACGCGCCGCTCGGCCACGTGACGATTTATGCGCCGGAACCAGTCGATGATGCCGGTGATGCCGGGAGAGCGCTCGCCGCCGATGCTCGGTGGAACACCGGCACGCCCATGCTCGAGGAGGTCATAAGCGGTGTGGACTTCAATATGGCGGTCATCGGTCCTGCGCTACGGAAATTGGCCCGACCGTTTATGGAGGTTGTGAAAGCGCTCCCACCAGAAGACCTCAGGAGTCTGCCCGCGACCCTCATGGTCAACGGTGAGGAGATTGTGGTGCCAGAAGAGGCCTTCACACCGAAGCTCGCCTACCAGGTGGCAGGAGAAGAGGTCGATGTCCTCACGCTCGAGGACGTCGTCGTGACGATCGGGCATTCATCCTGATCTCGTCGGCGACGAACCGGGCGATCTCCTCTTCCGGGAGGAGTGCATCGACGATGATGAACCGCGCAGGATCGGATTCAGCAAGGCTCAGGTAACTCTCCTGCACCCGCGCAAGGATCCCAGCGTTCTCAAAATATTCTCTTTTTTTTGCAGGATCGAATCTCTCGATGGCATCCCTGACCGGCAGGATGAGGAGGAACGTCAGGTCCGGCCTGATCGACCATCCGGCATGGATCTGTCGGAGCCAGAGGAGTGGATCGGGGAGGAGGCCATCGAGGACGACCGGCTGATAGGCGAACCTGGAGTCAGAGTAGCGATCGGAGATAACGAGCCTCCCTGCATCGAGCGCGGGCCGGATCAGAGTATCGGTATGCGCGGCATGGTCGGCACAGAAGAGGAGCGCCTCAGTGATCGGATCCATCCGCTCGGCGATCGCCCGGCGGACGGACTCGCCCACCCAGGTGGCTCCTGGCTCGCGGGTGAAGATTGGGTCTAGATCGTCGAGCAGCCTCCGGAGCCGGGCGACAAGGGTGCTCTTGCCACTCCCGTCGATCCCCTCGATGGTGATCAGCACGGATGGCCTCTCTGGATCCAGTCGAGCGGCACCGCGCCGTGGTGGACGGCGGTTGCGATGATCGCTCCGTCGAATTCGGCATCAGAGAGGAGATAGATGTCGTCGACTCCGGAGACGCCGCCCCCGTAGAAGAGGCGGCCCGGATAGCACGCCCGCATCTCCTCGATGCTCTCCCGGGTGAGTCCCCGTTCTGTCCCCACAGCACCGATATTGAGTATGATGCATCCTTCAAACGCCATATCTGCCGCGTAACGTAGCATATCGGCTGGTCTGATGCCCCAGGGGAGCACCTGGCCTCCTTTGATATCGATGCTGAGATAGCCGGTCCGGTACTCCCGGAGATCATCGATGGTGGTAGCGGCGGTCTCGGTGCCGACGATCGGTATCACCCCGCTGACCGCCGAGCACCCGGAGGGGGACCGGCAGCCCCGGTCGAGGTAACAGCGCTCTACCAGAGCAGCGCAGCGTCTGACCAGGTCATCCTGTGGGGTTCTGCCCTGGATGCTATCCAGATCCGCGATATAAAGAAACCGTGGCCGCAGAGTCGATAGATAGATCTCGGGTTCAGCTGAGGGGGCAAGCCCCCAGGTGAGCGGCCGGTAACCAGCGCGGTTACCGGATTTTCCGTGCACAACCAGGCCGCCTGCAAGATCAACTGCAAGAATCAGTTCCATGTCTTCAACGTAATCACTATTAGGGTGAACGAACATTAATTTCTATGCAATTACTCGTCAGCCCGAGCAGCATTGAGGAGGCGAGAAGCTCACTTTCCGCTGATATCATCGACGTAAAGAAGCCCTCAGAGGGATCACTTGGTGCGAATTTTCCCTGGGTCATCCAGGAGATCAAGAAGATTGCCGGCAAAAAGCCTGTTAGTGCTGCAATCGGAGATAATGAGTATAAGCCAGGGACCGCGGCTCTATCGGCATATGGTGCTGCGCACGCTGGTGCTGATTTTATCAAGGTCGGTCTGAAGTTTGATGGGATCGACCATGCCCGCGAGGTCATTGAAGCGGTGACCACGGCGGTGAAGCGAGATTTCCCTGAGAAAAGCGTGGTTATCGCTGCATATGCTGATTTCCAGAGGATGGGTACCATCTCTCCGCTCGTCATCAGCCAGATGGTCGCTGATGCCGGAGCGGACGTTGCCATGATCGATACCGGCATCAAGGATGGAAGGAGCGCCTTCGAGTTTATGGACGAGGTGGCACTGATTCAGTTCGTCGAGCAGAACCGGGAGCTCGGGCTACAGACGGCCATAGCCGGCTCACTGAAGTTCGAGGATCTCGATGCCGTAAAGCGCATCGACCCCGATATCATCGGCGTCCGCGGGATGGTCTGCGGAGGCGATCGATCTGCCACAATCCGGGCTGAACTCGTAGAGAGAGCGATGAAGATGCTTGTGTGATGTATGTTTACCGAGAAGATGAAGATGGAGACGGCGTTCACGTTCGATGACGTCTTACTTGAACCAGCCGAGTCGTGGGTCGAGCCCGACGAGGCCGATGTCAGCTCACGGTTCTCACGAAACATTCCCCTGAACATCCCCCTTGTAAGCGCCGCTATGGATACGGTGACCGAGTCGGTGATGGCGATAGCAATGGCCCGAGAAGGCGGTATCGGCGTCATTCACCGGAACATGTCTCAGGACCACGAGGTTGCCGAGATCCGGGTTGTCAAGCAGGCGGAGGATCTGATCGAGCGTGAGGTTGTGGCGGTCGGGCCCGATGCTACAGTCACCGATGTTGAGTTGGTCATGAGGCGTTACGGTGTCGGCGGTGTGCCCGTCATCGATGACAGCAAGGTGATTGGTATCGTCAGCCGCAGGGATATCAGGGCGATCCTTCCCAGGCAGGGTGAGGCGAAGATCACCGGCTATATGACGAAGCGGCTGATCACTGCGTCCGAGGATATCACGGCTGAGAGTGCGCTTGAGACCATGTACGCAAATAAGGTTGAGCGTCTCCCCGTCGTTGATGCGGAAGGATGTCTCGTTGGCATCATAACGATGCGAGATATACTCGAAAAGCGACAATATCCCCACGCAAATCGTAATGCCGCCGGAAAACTCCGGGTGGCCGCTGCGGTCGGCCCCTTTGACTTTGAACGGGCCATGGCGCTCGTGGAAGCGGGTGCCGATGCCCTGGTGGTGGACTGCGCACATGGTCATAACATGAACGTTGTGAAGGCGGCCAGGGAGATCAAGGAGAGTGCCGGTATCGATGTGGTGGCCGGGAACATCGCCACGACGCAGGCGGCCTCCACTCTGATCGACTTCGTTGACGGGGTGAAGGTGGGTATCGGACCTGGCTCTATCTGCACCACGAGGATCGTCGCGGGCGTGGGTGTGCCGCAGGTCTCCGCGATAGCGAACGTCGCTGAGGTGACGCACGAGGTCGGCGTGCCGGTGATCGCTGATGGCGGTATCCGCTACTCTGGCGATATCGCAAAAGCGATCGTCGCTGGAGCGGACTGTGTTATGGCGGGCAGCCTCTTTGCCGGTACCGATGAAGCGCCCGGGAGGATTACGACGATCAAGGGGCGGCGGTATAAACAGTACCGTGGAATGGGATCTCTTGGTGTCATGAGCGGCGGCGAGTCGAGTGACCGCTACTTCCAGAAGAAAGAGATCGGGAGGACCAAGTTTGTCCCTGAGGGTGTTGAGGGTGTCACCCCCTACGTCGGTAGGGTCTCGGATGTCATCTATCAGCTTGTCGGAGGCCTGAAGTCTGCGATGGGCTACACTGGGTCAAAGACGGTAGCAGATCTACAGAAGAACGGTAGATTCATCAGAATCACCCCTGCAGGTTATGGCGAGAGCCATCCACATAACATCATGATCACCGATGAGGCACCGAACTACCGCCTCCTCGAGTGAAATATTTTTATTCCAGGATCACTAACGTTTAGTAAACATGCTTGAGGGTGGCGAAGTTTCCCGTCTCCTTGATATACTAGGAAACCGGAACAGGCGACGGATACTGGAACTCCTGAGGCAGAAGCCGTGCTTTGTAACTGAGATCTCCGAGCGACTTGTGCTCAGTCCAAAGGCGGTGATAGATCATCTGCAGATGATGGAGCGCGAAGAACTTCTCATATCCTGCCAGGATGAGCGGAGACGAAAGTATTACTACCTCTCACATGACATCAATATCATCGTAAACCTGCAGAAGCAGGACGGGGTTACACTTCCAGCTGCTGGCGATGATCAGACAGTCAGGTTCACGAGAGAACTCGCGATGTTCAAGAGGATGGTCAGGTCTCGCGATGAGCTTCTGGATAGTCTCGAGCAACTTGAGCGGGACATCGAGTCGAGGTTTGCCGATATCGCATGTATGGAGGGAGATTTCATCGCTGGCGACGGTGATCTGGAGATCATCCTCGCCCTCTCACACTTTGATCTGACGCTCGCAGAACTTGAGGGAGTGTGCAGTCTATCCATGGATGAGCTGAAACAGCGACTGAACAACCTCATGTCTATCGGGGTTGTAGAACAAGCTAACGATCGATACCAGATACGTGGTACACATGGTGAATAATCCATACGACGAGATGTTCAAGAATATTGCGCGGTTGATGGAGAAGATCCTGAGCGAGATGCCCCTGCACGATCCCAGAATCATTGGATTTACCATCATCAGCGGGTCGCCGGAAGATGAATCCTACCATGACGCATCCGAGGATGGAGATGAAGAGACCGAGTTTGAGGTGATCGAGGGCGATGATTGCATCTACATCACTGCTACGGTGGATGCCCGGGCAGATGGCGCCCCTTATGTCACGTTCCAGGAAGATTCTGTGACCCTCTGCACCGGGGGCGACCAGGAGATGGTCATCGATCTTGAGTGCAAGATCGATATCCTGCACAGCTTTTATAATGTGCAGCACGGTGTTATCGACGCCATCTGCTGGAAGAAGAAGATGACAGGCGGGATCGCCCGGTCCTGAGGAAGGTGCGGATAACCGGGCGGGGTGCCGCTAAACCCCGCTCTCGATCGGGTGTGCGGGAAATTCGTCGATCCAGAGGGGGGTCAGTCGCTCTCGCCTGCTCCCTGCAAGGGGGAGTTTACGTGCTCACGCCGACGGCAAGTTTCGCAAAGATGGTATAGGAGCCTGGTGATGGATACCTTCGGTCAAATTTGTTGAGATCGAGTATCAGCCATATACTGAATTACGGCCCAACGAGACCCCCCCGCATCCGCGACCGGGGACTTCCCATTCCCCTCCGAGCTCCCCCTCGAGTTAAGATATGAGTCTTCCACTCCCATTCTTCACAAACGCCCGGGCATCCGGTCAAAACCTTTATTCCCTGATCACTCAAATGACAAAGGCTAAATACTTAACCGGACCAAACATAGCCAGAGAGATTTGGATCGCGCTAGACACTTCCCCCCTTGACGTCGTCTTTTCGTGCATCCTCTTCTCTCTAACACCTATCCTCAAATAAGAGCCACCTTCTGGATACCTGCGGATCTTTCTCTACGCCGCACACCAGCGCTG
>JAAZOW010000337.1 GCA_012797575.1 Methanomicrobiales archaeon
CGATACCCGGGGAAAGCCGTATCCGGGAGAGTAAACCCCTGCGCCAGCTCCCTCTTCAGACTCGCCCCATACACTGGACCGTGGGAGGCATCCCCACGGGGGGAGGGGCAGACGGGGAGGAGGCAAAAAGCCCCCGCCCCTGTCTCTGATTTCAATATGCTGGCATCCTGCTCTCAATATGCCAGCATCCCCCCCGCCCGGCCTCCGGCCTCCTCCCCCGCCCCGAGGGCCGTATCTGGGAGAGTAGACCCACGCGCCGGCCCGCTCTTCAGCCCCCACCCCTATCTCTGCATTCAATATGCGCCGACGTCTCTCTCCCCCGGGCAGGGTGGCGCCAGAGAAGCCAGAAGATATTGAATAGGGGCGTGAGCTTGCACTTATCCGGGCCCTTTGAAGATGCCCATGAAGAGCATGATCACCGGGATGACCTCAAGACGTCCAACCCACATGACCATGATGAAGAGGATCTTCGCCGGACCATCCATATCGGGCGAGACAAAGCCCGTGGTCATGCCGTTGTTGCACATGGCAGAGACGACCTCAAAGATCACGTTGCTCGAGTCGAAGGGTGTCGGCTGAAGGTGCATCACAAGCACCGTGGCGATGAAGATGATCAGGAAATAGAGCATTATAACAAGCATATTTCGGGAGATCTCGAGATCAGCGATGTTCCTTGGGATCACCCTCCCTTCGTACCTGAAGGGCACGAGCACATTTCCTGAGACAAACATCCGCCGGAACCACCAGAGCAGGCTCTGAAACCCGAGAACCACCCGGGAGAGCTTGATGCCCCCCGCGGTGCTCCCGGACGATCCGCCTATCACGATCAGCATCGAGAGAAAGAGGACCGTCACACTCGCCCATTCATTCGGGGAGGCGATCTGAAATCCGGTGCTGGTGACCGCAGCGGCCGACATGAAGAGCGCCTGATGGATGGCGATGGGTACACCGGTTGCGCTGAGCGTGACAAGGTCCCACGCAATCACGAAGATCCCGAGCGCGACGAGCATGAAGAGGAGGCGTGCCTGTTGGTCGTCGAAGAGCCGCACACCCCTGCGGCGGTAGAGGAGGTAATAGATTTTGAAAGGAAGAGCGCCGGCGATCATGACCGGGACGATGAGGATCTCCAGGAATGGGTTGTTGTAGAAGGGGATCCCCTCTGAGTGAAGTGAGAACCCGCCCGTTGATATCGCCGAGAGCGCTATGTTCACCGAGTCCCAGAGGGGGACACCTGAGAGGAGGATCAGCCCGACCGACAGGATGGTCAGCACCAGATAGATCTTCCACATCTCATGCCCCGTCGCCACAGCGCTCGGCATCAACGCCTCCGAGCGCCCTTCAGACCGGTAGAGGCGAAATTGGGTCAGTCCGGAGCGCGAAGCCATAGCGATGGTGAAGGCGACGATCCCGATGCCGCCGAGCCACTGCATAAGCGACCGCCAGAAAAGAAGTGTCCGAGGCAGGTCATCGACCGATCGCATCATGGTAAGACCGGTATCGGTCCATCCTGACATCGCCTCAAAGAGCGCGTCCAGGTATGAGACATCGAGTCCGAGGGTGAATGGCAGAGCGCTGGTAAGTGCACAGACGAGCCAGATCAGGGCGACGGCCATAAGGGCGATCGAGAGCGGGGCCTCGCGCTCCCGGCGGGGAACCTGAATGAGAAGCGTTCCGAGGAGAACAAGGGCGATAGGGACAGAAGCCATGGGCAGGATCATGTCCCACTCCTGGTAGATCAACGCCACCAGGAGCGGCATCGCTGTGACGATGCTGATATACCGGAATATATTGCCGATATCAGGAGCGATGACCGAGAACTGTTCGATCCTATCCATCGATACAGATCTCCCGGATGCTCTTATCTACCTTTGTGGGGCTCTGGCAGTTTTCACTCCCCGCCAGCCACACCGGGAGCGCTCTCGATTGCTATGCGCCGGTTGATGATCCGCCAGGCGAGTATGAGCTGGGCTATCCCGCCCGCCGTCAGGTAGGCGCCGTTCTTGACCAGATTGATGGGCCGAACCTGCGTCTGGATCTCGATGTTCCTCTCCAGTTTCCTGACCACGGTGTAGTTCAGCTCGCCATCGAACGTGAGTGCCCCCATCTCCCGCCCCCCCATCTCCTCGGTGGTGAACTCGACCATGAAGTTTCGCTGCGCAAGGGAGAGGATCGGGAAGAGGTCGATCGAGAGATCGATGTTCTTGATGGTTCTGCCGATCTCGTTCTGGCAGAGGGTGACGTGGTAGACGTTCCGGTTCTCGCTTATCTCCCTGCCGTACTTCGAGAAGGCGATCCTGATGACCGCATCCGCAAACCTCCGTTGCGGCTCCACATACCGCTCGTAGTCGGGCCTTCGCACCTCCATCTCCGCAAGCACCGCTTCCGGGGAATACCCGCGCTGCTCCACATCGCGTTTGATCTTCCAGGCACGTTTTACGTCGGGGTCAGGGTCCACGTAGAGTTTGAAGTCGATCAGGTCCCGCAGCCTCTCGGTGATGAAGGGGTGTAGCCCCTCGACGATCAGGATCTTTGTGGGGTGGAAGGGCACAGGAGGATCGAATCGGCCGTTATCATGGTTATAGACGGGTTTCTGGATGGATCGGCCTGCCTTCAGATCGAAGAGATGCTCCTCGAGCAGGTCGAACCGGTTTGCCTCGGGGATGAGCGGTGTGACCCCGAGGTCCTTTCGTTCCTGACGATCGTATCGGTGGTAGTCGTCGGTGGTGATCGTGGAGATGAGGTCTTTCCCAAATATCGCCCGGATAGCCCGGGTGAACGTGGTCTTCCCGCTCCCACTGTCTCCTGCTACACCTATGATGAAGACGTAGGGTGACTCTGCAATGACTCTCTTGAAATCGGATGGTGGCATAGGTCAGATCAACTGAATTGTTCGGTCTTAAGAACTGTTAAGATTGCGGTGTTTCAATGCCCCGCCGCAGGCCTCCACCCCATCCCTCCCGGGCGGCGTGAGATGAGGGGGAAAGATCGGGGGGGAGGCCGCCGGGATAGCGGCTTTTCGCAGGAAGGGGGGATCCCGATCCTCAGGGAGTGAGAATTCCCGCCTCTTCGTGTTTCCTTCGAATATCGTCGGCGAGTCTATCCAGTGCTGCGAAGTCCTCCGCCTTCGGATAGCCCTTGATGTACACCGGCTCGATGAACTCGACCTTGAGCTTGCCGAGCATGTCTTTTAAGTTATCGATGGTCTTTCCACCCCACCCGTAGGATCCGATCACCGTCGCATATCGGGCCTTCGGCCGGAGGAGGTTTGCAAGGTATGCGGCGTAGACGACCTGGGGATGGGGACCAAAGAGGAGCGTCGGCGCCCCGATCACGATCGTTGCTGTATCAACCAGCGCCTTTGCAAGATCACCGATATCGGTCACCGAGAGGTTGAAGGACTTGACCTGGATACCCCTCTGCATCAGGGCATCGATGAGGTGATCGACCATCGCCTGCGTGCTCCCGTGCATGGAGATGTAGGGGAGGACGACCACGTTCTTCACCGCATCGTCCGTCCAATCCCGGTATGCATCCATGATGAACGCCGGTCTATCGTAGAGTGGGCCATGACTCGGCGCGATTATATCGATATTGCGCGACTCGAGTTTCTGCAGATGCCCCTTGATGCCTGAGCGGAACGGCATCATGATCTCAGCGTAGTAGCGTTTTGCCGAGTCGTAGACCTCACACTCATCGGGAACGTAGAGGGAAGTCGTCGCGTAGTGTGATCCGAGGAAGTCGCAGGTGAAGAGGATCTTATCCTCCTGGAGATAGGTGAGCATCGTCTCCGGCCAGTGGACCCAGGGGGCCATGATGAACTCAAGTGTCTTCTCCCCGAGGGAGAGCGTCTCCCCGTCACTGATGGTGATGAAGCGGTCACTCGGGATATGGAGGTGGTCGATCAGGAGATCACGGCATTTCTCGTTCGTCACCACCTTCGACTCCGGGAATCTCTCGAGCACCGCTGGTATCGAGCCTGAATGGTCCTGTTCAGCATGGTTGCAGACGATGTAGTTGATCTTCTCGATCCCGGATTGATCGAGGTTCTCCATGAGTTTTTCGGTCATCGCAGGGTCGACGGTATCGATAAGCGCCGTTGCCTTGCTGCCCTGCACCAGGTAACTGTTGTAGGTGGTACCGTACGGGAGCGGGATCAGCTCATCAAAGATCCGGCGATCCCAGTCGATGACTCCGACGGAGAAGACGCCCGGCACAATTTCGCGCGCAGTCATATATTACTGCCTCCAAAAGGTCATGCTATACTCTCTGTAGGACATGGATCATACTCTCCGACCACCCGGTGGCCTGTGCCGCGCCGGCTGGTCACGTGTGTATGTCGGTTTTGGCGTTGATAACCATTTCGCTCCACCGCGCGAGGGCAAGATATCGGCTGTGCACGAAAAAGGAGTCCGGGAAGTCATTCC
>JAAZOW010000288.1 GCA_012797575.1 Methanomicrobiales archaeon
CGGGTGGTTTCCGGGCTTCTCGGTGGTGTAGATGGGAATCCCATCCCGATAGATGATGAACGACCACGAAGGGTTCCGCAGCCCGGTGCTAAACTCAAACGCCTCATCTTCCGGACCGCCGGTATCCATGCTGTAGGCAACTACATAGTGGGCGGTAACAGCCTGGTCTGGCTCGAGATCCCCGCTCGCTGGGTTGACGGTCGCTGTCTTGACGTCGAATGCCGATGCTGCCTGCACGGCACAGACCAGCGCCAGCAGGAGAATGATCCATCTGCTCATGTTTGCCTTCATATGCACCTCTCTCACTCAAACAATGGCTCAATACCGTCATCGAACATGGTAGTGCGCTTCTCCCTGGACTTCAGGACATCCTCTTTCGTGGACTTTGCGATCTCCATGAGATCTGTTATCCTCGGGGCGTTTCCGATCGTCGCGAGAACCACCACGGCGGCGATGTAGTCGCTCTCCACCGGGTAGTCTCCACCCCGCACCTCGATGCCGGCGATATTCTCCTCCACCCAGCTCTTGGATTTGTCCACGCCCTTGCGGTCCATCTCGTCCGGCGGCCCTGCTATGAGGACCAGCGCCCGCTCAGCCGTCGAGTAGTCGCACGGCAATGTCAGGCGCCCGAGCATGGCCCGCCTGACGAGGGCGATGATCTTTGCCGACTTATCCTCACCGGTCAGCAGCACCTCCTCGGTCTTCTCTCGCTTCCGCAGGAGGCCTGAGAAGAACCCCTGCGACTGCTTCACCCGTGGACTGACCTTCTCACTGATGGCATACCCGATGGTGCTTATCCCGCCGCCACGCAGGGTATTGATGATCTCGCTTGAGTCCACAACCATCTCGCCGACGCCCGCCTTGCTGACCTCCCCCGCACGGAAGAGCACACCGAACCGGCGGACGATCTCGTCGTTCAGGCGGGTATAGGCATCCTTGATACTCTCGCCCTCGTTCTTCCAGGCACTGTTGTCAAAAATGATGGTATTGTCCGCCTCATTCACGAGGGTGCTCAGTGAACGGGCCGCATTATACGAGTAGAGTCGCCCCTCCTCTGGGGCGGGCAGGATACCGATCGCGTAGACCGGTTCCCGGTAGATGCGCTTCAGGTGCCGGGCCAGGACCGGCGAGCCCCCCGAACCCGTCCCGCCGCCGAGGCCGGCGACGATGACGAAGGCATCGACATCGTGCGTACCCCTTGTATCGATGGCGTTGATGATACTATCAATCTCATCGGCGGTCACCCGCGCCCCAGTCACGTTGTCGGTCCCGACGCCATGGCCTTTGACCACCGTCTGGCCTATCAGGAGCCGATCTTTCATCTCGATGTGTTCAAGTCCCATCAGGTCGGTGCGGGCCGTATTTACCGCAATCCCCCTGAAGTTCTGGGTCTGTAATCGCCTGTCCTGTTCTATGAACATATCGACGACTTTGCCCCCGGCCTGACCGAACCCTATGAAGAAGACCCTCATTCAGCTTCACACCCTCATCATAATTAATCAATAATATCGACGTTTATGTATAAAGACGTTGTATACCATATAAGCCAAGAACGTTCTTATAATTTTCATGCATCGGAGTGGAAGATGAAGATCTGTGTTGTGGGAGGAGGTCTCTGTGGCCTGGTATCAGCTCTCAACCTCGCCGGATCGCACCAGATAGACCTCTTCGAGCGGAGGCCTATCGCGGGCGGTTGCCTCGGCTCATACCGGATTGACGACTACTGGATCGAGGAGTACTATCACCATTGTTTCGCCGGGGATGCCCGCCTCCTCGCCCTCATCGAGGCTCTGGGGGTGGCCGACCGGCTCGAATGGCTCCGGGGATCCACCGGCTACTGCGTCGACGGGACCATCCACCCGCTCACAAGCCCGACCGAGATCCTGCTCTATCCCCATCTCACCCTCATCGAGAAGGCCCGGCTCGGCCTCCTGACCCTGCGATCCCGGGGGCTGGACGTCTCAGCCCTCGATGGCATCACCGCTGAGGACTACATCCTGGATACCCTCGGCGCCGGGATCTACGCATCATTCTTCGAACCGCTCTTGAAGAGTAAGTTCGGGGATCGCAGGAGCGAGATCTCTGCCGCCTGGCTCATATCCCGGATTGCGATCCGATCTGACCGTGGCACCGGGGGTGAGCGTCTGGGCTACATCCGGGGAGGGTTTCACCACCTCATCGCCCGGCTCCAGGAAGAGATCGAGAGACTGGGTGCCACGGTTATGCTCGACTCCCCGGTGGGGGAGATCCGGCGAGGTGCCGACGGGTGGCTCGTCGATGGAAAGGATTATGACGCCGTCATATCGACACTTCCCCCCCAGGTGACCGCCGAGATCGCTGGCATGGATATCGCCCCGGTACCCTACCAGGGTGCAGCCTGTATGACCCTCGCGCTCGACCGGGATGTCACCGACGGCATCTACTGGCTGAACATGAAGGATGCAGCCCCTTATGGTGCGGTGGTCTCGCACACCAACTTCGCACCGCTCGAGTGGTATGGTGAACACATCGTCTACCTCGCCTCGTACTTCTCGAGTCGGCTCCCTGAGGATTTTGAAGCGACGATGCTCGCAGACTTCTGCAGACGCTTCTCCCTCAGTGCCGAGGAGGTGCGCTGGCACCGGCTGGCTGTCGACCCCTACGCGGGCCCGGTCTACACGACAGGGCTCCGGGACCGCCTGCCCGCCTACGAGGAGCATGGTCTCTTCCTCGCCGGTATGTTCAGCCCGCCGAACTACCCTGAACGGAGCATGAACGGATCGGTCGTCGCCGGCGAGGAGGTTGCGCGGCGGGTCCTTGCGAGGTTATCCGGATGAATGAGATCGAGGTGAGCGTAGCCCTCCCGGTCTACAACGATCGTGCGGCACTCGAGGTTGCCATCCCCCGCTCACTCGAGGCGCTTGAGGAGATAGCGCCAGGGGCGTTTGAGGTGATCATCGCTGAGGATGGGAGCAGTGATGGGAGCACCGAGTTTGCCAGGGAGTATGCGGCCCGGGATTCCCGTGTCCGCCTGATGCACAGCGATGAGCGGCTCGGGAGGGGGCGGGCACTGAACCGGGTATTTGCCGGAGCAAAAGGATCCATCGTCTGCTACTACGACGTCGATCTTGCAACCGATATACAGCACCTCACCGAGCTGATCGGCGCCATCCGGGAAGGCTACGATATAGCAACAGGCTCCCGCCTCCTCCCAGAGAGCGATATCACCCGGAGCGGCGACCGGGAGATCGCAAGCCGCGGTTACAACATGCTCGTCAGAACCGTCCTCGGAAGCCCGCTCCATGATCACCAGTGCGGGTTTAAGGGGTTCCGGCGTGACCGCCTCCTCGCCCTCCTCCCATCGGTCAGGGCCGATCACTGGTTCTGGGATACCGAGGTCCTCGTGCGGGCGCAGAAGAACGGCTACCGGATACGGGAATTTCCGGTGCGGTGGCGGCAGGGGCCGGGGACGACAGTGCGCAGGAAGGATATCGCCGAGATGGGATCTGCGGTAATGCGTCTCTGGTGGCACCTCCATGTGGAAGAAGGTTAGCGCCATCGTCATCTCCACCCTTGTAGCGGTCGGGATCATCGCCTACATGCTCTACCGGGTATGGGGCGATCTCCTGCTGACGCTCGAGCACGCTGAGGTCCCGTTTCTCTTTGCCGCTGTCGGGATATGCGTGGTCGCCTGGATCCTCCGGGGCTTTCGGTATCGGTTCATCCTGGGGGAACTTGATATCCCAAAGTCCCTCACATTCGCGACCGCCTGTATATTCATATCCCAGACGGCAAACCTCATCGTCCCCGCCCGGCTCGGGGACCTCGTGCGGATGCTCATCCTCAAGCGGAGCGGCGATGCCACCTACTCGCAGGGGTTCTCGTCGATCGTTGTCGAGCGGGTCTTTGATGTCCTCATGATCGCGGTGCTCGGTGCCATCACGCTCCCGTTCATCCTCGCCGTCCTTGTCATCCCGGACTGGTTCACCACCATCATCGTCATCCCGCTCGTTGCGGGGGGTGCCTTCTTTGTGTTCCTCCTCTGGTCCGGCAGGATCGAGTCGGAGAACCGGATCATCGCCGCAGTGAGGAGAATGCTTGATGAGGTGAAGCAGGCCTCCCTCCACCCACGGGCCCTTGCTGTGCTCAGCGGCTCATCGCTCCTCATATGGGTCGTCGATATCCTGGTCTGCTTCGCCGTCGTCCTCATGTTCCGGGAGCCAGTGCCGTTTGGCATCGTCGTCCTTGCGATCGTCATCGGCAACCTCGTAAAAGCGGTCCCGATCACACCGGGCGGTGTTGGAACCTACGAGCTCGCGCTTGCGCTGACCTTCGGGCTTGCGGGCGTTCCCGCAGTCACGGCGACCCTGATCGCGGTCATCGATCACCTGATCAAGAACCTGATCACGCTCATCGGAGGTGTCGGGTCGATCTACTACTTCGGCGACTGGTCAAAGGGTATCTTAAAGATGGTCTTTCGAGAAGAGATTGAGAAGGAGGAGACGTTTGGCGGGTGAGATCCTCTTCTCCGTCCTCTCATGGCTCGCGGTCATTCAGGTCCTCCAGCTCGGCGCCTGGCCGGCGCTTGACCGCACCCTCGGACGCCTCGCGGCCGCCGCCGCATACCCGGCATCGGTCCTCGCGTTTGCGCTTCTCTCCTGGTACGGCGCACTCTTCAGCCTCCCTGTCTGGTTCGCCGTCCTGCCATTTGTGGGGGGGATCGCCTATGCCGGATCACGCGGGTTCTACACGAAGGAGCGCCTGCGCTCAGCCCTCCCCTGGAATGCTGCATTCCTGGTCCCCTTCCTCTTCATGCTCGAGACACGCTGGATCAACCCGACCATCTCCTACGCTGAGAAGTTCATGGATCACGCGTTTCTCGCGTCGATCATGCGCTGTCCGGTCGTACCGCCGCTCGATCCCTGGTATGCGGGGGGGACTCTGGACGTCTACTACTATATCGGTTACTGGACGGGCGGGGCGCTCGGGCTTACGTCTGGCGTGCCCTCGACGGTTGCGTTCAACCTCATCCTCCCGACCGTGCTCGGTCTTGCAGCGGTCTCGCTCTACGCCCTCGGCCATCTCCTCCTGGACCGCAACCGATGGCTCCCGGTGCTCATCCTCTTCCTCCCAAATCCCTCCGCAGTCCACCTGATCCTGACCCGGGCTCCCTGGCTTGATATCCTCTGGGGGAGCACCCGGACGATCGAGGGCACTATCAACGAGTATCCCCTCTTCTCGATGCTCTGGGGCGATGTTCACCCGCACGTGATGTCTTTCTTCAACCAAGCGTTCCTGCTCTTCCTGCTGACTTTTGCCTACATGCGTTGGGGGGATCTCTCCATGCGGGGGCGGGCGTTCCTCTGCGGGCTTACCGCTCTCTCTCTCGGTTCGATGCCCGGCACAAACTCCTGGGATGTGTTGGTCTATGCTCCGGTGACACTGGTCTTCGGGCTCCTTATCTGGCAGCGTTACGGGAACTTCACTCTGGATGGTAAGGGATCCTGGATGTTGCTTGCGACCGTGCCGCCGCTTGCGGTCGCGGCCTACCTCCCGTTCTATATCCATCTCAATAGCCCCGGTATCGAGGGGATCGGGGTTGTCACGGCACCCTCTGCGCTGATGGAGTTTTTCCTGGTCCACGGGTTCTTCCTCGCCGTGCTCATCGCCGCCTGCGCCCCCGACATCCGGCGGCGCCCCTACCTCCTGCTCGCGGTGACACCGTTTGTGTTCATCGGCTACCCTGCCGCGGCCATCGCCGCCGTCCCGCTGATCTACCTCGTCGTCCGCCGCCGCTTCTCGGCCACAGACACGTTCGCCATCCTCGGTCTCCTGATCATCATCGCCACCGAGTTCGTCTACCTCAGGGACAACATGGGTGAGGCCTACTTCCGAATGAACACGGTCTTCAAGTTCTACCTTCCGGCCTGGATCCTGATGGGGACGGCGGTCTCCGTCATCGTCGGGGAGTGGCTCCGGGGGATCGACTGGCGGGTTCCGGCCGGGGCAGAGAGGGCTCTCCCGGTGCTCGCCGCTGCAGCCCTCCTCATCGCGCCCTTTGCGATCGATATCGATCTCGGCTACGATGGCCGGGCACTCGACGGCGCAGCCTACCTCCAGAGATCACACCCCGGAGATGCGGCAGCGATCGCGTTCCTCCGCGATCTGCCTGGTGAGCATATCATCATCGAGGCCGAGGGTGGGGATTACACCTACTACTCCCGGGTGTCGTCGTTCACCGGGATACCGGCGGTCCTCGGTATGCCGTTCCACGAGTACATGTGGCGGGGGGACGAGGGGCGTGTAGGTGAGCGGACGGCCGATCTGCGGATGATATATGAGCAACCGTCGCGGTCGATCGAACTCATGCAGAAGTACAATGCGACCCTCCTCTACGTAGGCGCTGAGGAGCGGACCCGCTACACGGTCTTGCTCCCGACCGAGGCACTCGAACTCATCTACGACGCGGAGGGCGTCCAGGTATACAGGATCCCGGGGCAGGCCTGCTGCCCTCCACGCTCACGCGAGGAGGTGCGGAGATGACCGGGCCTCACCCCTCATGGCGCGACCGGATAACAAACCTTTATCTTTTGTCTTAATGACATAATACAGCACATTCGATCAGCTACGCTACTGATGAATGATGACGGGGTGGTATACCTGCCCCTGAAAGAGGTGAGTTATGGCAAAGGCATACGTGAAATTTGAGACTCCAGTGGAGATCCAGAATAAGGCCCTTGAAGCCCTTGAGGTAGCAAGAGATACCGGCAAGGTGAAGAAGGGGTCCAACGAGGCAACGAAGGCAGTAGAACGCAACATCGCCCAGCTGGTCCTTATCGGCTCGGACGTTGAGCCTGAAGAGATTGTAATGCATCTGCCGCTGCTCTGCGCCGAGAAACAGATCCCGTTCGTCTACATAACGAAGCAGAATGATATCGGGTCTGCGAGCGGCCTTGAGGTCGGTTCTGCAGCCGCTGCTATCGTCAAGCCCGGAAAGGCAAAGGATCTCGTCGAGGAGATCGGAAAACAGATGGCTGCATTGCAGAAATGAGGAGGTAGAGTATGGCAAACGACGGAACGCCCGCAGAGGTCATCGAGGTCATCGGTCTCACCGGGATGCATGGCGAAGCCCAGCAGGTGAAGTGCCGGGTCCTCGATGGCCCGAACAAGGGGCGGATCATCACCCGCAACACCGTGGGGCCCATCAGGGAGGGGGATATCCTCTCGCTGCTCGAGACTGAGCGTGAAGCCAAGAAACTCTCGAGGCGGTGACCATGGTCGAGCAGTATATCTGCAGTTTCTGTGGAGGCCCTCTCGAGCCTGGCACCGGTAAGATGTTCGTCAGGCGGGATGGGACCATCTACTACTTCTGCAGCAGCAAGTGTCAGAAGAACTACCGGCTCGGCCGGGTGCCGCGTCGTGTCCAGTGGACCACGGCCGGGCGGAGAGCCCGCGGCAAGGAATGATCGGGCATGGACCGCACGTTTGTGATGGTCAAGCCCGACGGCGTCCAGCGCGGGCTTGTCGGGGAGGTCGTCTCCCGGTTTGAGGATAAAGGGCTGAAGCTTGCGGCAGCCAGGCTCGAGCTTCTCCCTGAGGAGCGGGTTATCGAGCAGTACCGGGAACACCTGGAAAAACCCTTCTTTCCGGGGCTGAAAGCATACATCATGAGCGGCCCCTGTTTCCTGATGGTCTGGGAGGGGAAGGATGTGGTCGCGATCGTCCGCAGGATGATCGGGGCTACGAACCCCGCAGAGGCCGCCCCGGGCTCGGTCCGTGGTGACTTCGGCCTTGATATCGGGAGGAACGTAATCCATGCGTCAGACTCCCCCGCGAGCGCCGCACGTGAGATCGCCATCCACTTTGAACCAATCGAGCTGATCGACTACTCGAAGATCGACGAGCCCGTCCTCTATGAGTGAGTGACGGGGCTCGACCATTTTTCAAAAAGGGATGGGGCTCAGGGGAGCCCTGGAGAGGAGGTATGAAAATACCCGTTGAGTTCTACCGCCAGTCCAGGTGGGCGGAAGACCGCAAGTAGCTCTATCAGTCCTCCTCTTCGTCCCCCGCCTGTTCCTTTGCAATCCGCTCTTCGCCTTTCTTTGATATCTCGCGCTCCTCGCGCGGCCTTGCGAACTCAGGGGCTTCCGGTGGGAACTCGCGCTTTGGGGTCCATTCACCGTCGTGGCTAGGCGGAACCGGGCTGTAGACGATATCATCCGCCCTCTCCTCGAGCGGGATCTCTTCCGGGGGCCGCTTGTCGTCTTTTCGCTTCTCCTGACTCCGTACCATCTCTCTCACTCCCGTGCAGCCCCGCGTCCATACCATCGGGACTGCCCCGCAGGGCTCAGAGCCAGGAAATATAAGTGTCTGCCGGTGATGGAGGGCGGCCCCCTACTCCGATATCCAGCCCGATGCCACCCAGTGATCGTACTCGTGCTGCCAGCGATCCTTGTTCGCCAGGACCAGAGCCCGCATCCGCTCGAACATCTCGGCGTGGCGCTTCTCCTGGTCAGGATAGGTCTCTTTATTCTTGATGGCCCGCACAAGGTCCTTCCCGAGCTCGTAAGCCTCTCCTTCCGCCGGCACGATGGCCTCAGGATCCCCTCCGAAGACAACGCCGATGCCGCCCACGGTATTCGCGCCCAGGGTCTGGAGGACACCGTTGAGGTAGGCCACGACCTCGTCGGCCCCCGATCCCCCCGCCGTGGAGACGGCGCACCCGTACTTCCCGACGAAGGCCTGGCAGTGGATGGCATCCGCCATCCGGTCGAGCATGGTCTTTATCTGAGCGGAGACGGAATCGATGTAGTTGGGTGAACCGAGTACGATCCCGTCGCTTGCAAGCATCTTCTCATACAGCCCGGGGAAATCGTCAAATTTGACGCATTCCCCCCGCTCGTAGCAGACCGTGCAGCCCTTGCAGTACTCGATATCAAGCCTGCAGATATCCACGAACTCCACATCGGCGCCGGCACTCCGGGCTCCATCGAGGACAGCATTGACGAGACGGAGCGTCTGACTCCTCGAGCCACGGGGACTTCCATTGATTCCAAGTATCTTCATTCAGCATCACCTCTGACGGTGTTTTGACTCCCCTGAGATGCCCGTCACCCCGATCTACGGTATATCATAGGTGACCACGATCTCAGCACGGTACTCCCGATCGCAGTCGCCCGGGAGCGCGTCCGCGGTGAATATCGTCTTCTCGCCTGCCCCAAACCGGGGGATCAGGATGGTCTCAGTCGACCGGATCATGTCGGTCTCGTCATCGATGAGCATGAGACGGATGACGGCGTTCCTCCCGGGCGCATCTCCGGTATTGGTCACCGCCCCCGTCACCGTCCAGTAGCAGGACATGTCGCTGCGGAAATGCTTCGTTGCCGCAGTGACGGTGGCTGAGAACGATGGTTGCGGTCCGGCGTGCGTGTAGGTAGTCTGAGCGGGTGGTGTTACCTCCGGTGTCGGGGTCGGTGTCTCCGGTGTCTCGGCACAGCCTGCCACGACGATGAAGCCGATGAGACAGGCCAGGAGCAGACGACTCGTATGACTTTTCTTCAGGGAAGCGGCACCTCCTGCATGGTAATGCATTGACCGGAGGTCATATAACAGATACGGCGCCCGGTGGGCGGGTTGCATGAGCCTCTGCCGCATCACGGGCAGGGGCTCCTGCCTCAGGGAGGTCACCTGCCGAGCGGGGTAATGACTATATGCCCCCCGGGCTATGGGGTCAGCCGGGGCCGGAGGGTTGGCAGATGGCTGGAGATACTGTAGGATCGCCTGAGGTGGTGGAGGTCTACAACGCTATAACCGGGAAGGTGGAAGGGGTTTCGAAGGTCGTCAAATCTGATGCGGAGTGGCAGCGGCTGCTGACACCGGAGCAGTTCCTCGTCACCCGGCTGAAGGGGACGGAGCCGCCCTTCACCGGGGAGTACCGGGACTCCACGGAAGACGGCCTGTACGTCTGTGTATGTTGCGGCAACCACCTCTTTTCGTCGGAGACGAAGTTCGGGTCGGGCACCGGGTGGCCGAGCTTCACCGGGCCGGTATCGGAGCGGAATATCTGGACCGATGTCGATACCCGATTCTCCATGATCAGGACCGAGGTGCTCTGCCGACGGTGCGATGCCCATCTGGGCCACGTCTTTGACGATGGCCCGCCGCCGGGCTATAAGCGCTACTGCATGAACTCAGCGTCGCTCCGGTTTATGCCGCGCAGGAAGGCGTGACCCGCAGAACGTCCTCCTATCGCGCTGCCGCACCTTCGCCGAGGTGCCAGACCGGGCGGCTGCTACCGATGCTCACCTCAAGGTAGGCAAGAGCGGGATCGAAGTTCTCCGGGACCTCAAAGAAGAGGTACCCATCCATGGAGTCGTGCCGCTCAAGGGACCTCCCTGAGTATGACTCCCCCTGGTTGGTTGGTCCCGGAGGTGCCATGGGTCGGTAGGTCGCGCCGGCATGGTGGAGGGTGAAGGCACTCTCCCGTGGGGCCTGGAGGCGTGTGTTTGTTCCATCCCCCTTGTGGCCGAGGTGGGTCACTTTCACGGCGATCAGCAGGAAGGACTCACCTGGCTTTGCGGCGTAGGTCTGCGGGTGTATACCGGTTGTGTAGAACGAGGAGAACGTCCTTGTTCGGACGACGATCAGTGAACCCATGTTCGCCCTGTTGCCATCGTCATAGCAGAACCGCTCACCGATCTGCAGGGCGTTGGGGAATGCAGGGGCAGGCTCCACGGCATGCTCCGTTGGAGTCGGCCTGGTCTCCGGGGGTCTGCAACCTCGCATAGCACCGGAGAGGTGTTCAGCCCCGAGGGTCAGGCGATCCATGGCTCCGTCCACCATACTCTGATTTATGGGGGTGTTTCCACCAAGCAGGGTGCCGACCGCGATGAACTCATCGAGGGC
>JAAZOW010000013.1 GCA_012797575.1 Methanomicrobiales archaeon
ATCACCCCTCCGCCCCGAGATGCTCCCGCACCCCTGCAAGGTAGCGGTCCAGTCGCCGCCGGAACTCAAGGCGATCGAGTGCCCGGGTCTCGTGATCGGAGAGCTGCATAATCCGGTCGGCCTGTGCGATGAGGATATCGAGCGACGAGGCGGCAAAGAGGAGCGTCGTCTCCCCAAAGACCTCACGCCGCGTGGCAAGCAGGGTTGCAAGCGGCGTCACCTCATCGCCCTGGAGGCAGCCGGGCACCAGCAGGTTGGTTGCAGCACGATCTTCATCGAGTATGAGGAGCGGTGCTCCTGCCCGGAGCGCGGTCTGGATCTCGTGCGCCATGACAAGCGACCCGCTCCCCTGACCAAACGCCGCCCCGGGCTCCCCCCCGACGCCGGGCGGGAGGCGGGAGAAGAAGAGGCTGACATCCGCCCCATAGAGACCACGTTCACTCGCATCAGCCCGGGAAACCCCGTTGACGCTGACCAGGAGCTCCCGCCCATCCCCGGCGGCGTGGTCGTCCTGCCCGGCGATGACCGCGTGGAGGAGGGTGCTCTTTCCTTCAGCATTTGAGCCCGCAACAGCAAACGCCTCTCGTCGCCGGATCCCAAGCCCGGTCACGACCCTGCCGCTCCCGGGAAGCTCGATCTCGACCGGATCGAGTTTTTGCGGGCATTGGAACGGCACATGCAACCCCTCCTTCGGCCCGGCGATGCGGTGGTGGCACCGGAGATGGGTGAATTGGCGGGCCGGCCGCGTACCATCAGCTATGAACGAGACGAGCCCGATATCGGGGAGAGTGCGCCGGAGCTCCTTCTGGTCGATCGAGAGATCCCGTGCCGCGACAAGATCCCGGTCAGGCACCCGCCTCACGACGCGATTCAGTGCATCGAGGAGCGCCAGGAGATGCTCTTCGACCCCATGGATGCGTGCCGGTGTGGGCGCGCCTGGGTACGGGAGAGCGCCCCTGACGGTGAGGTGGATGCCGTCGACGCCGATCCGGTTCTCGTGGTCCGGCCGCCAGAGATCGGTGCCGATGGCGCTCCTCGATGCTATCAGCGTGACGGGCTCGATATTCTGCAGGCAGTGGCGGGGATGTTCAGTCCCGATCCCCGCTATCGGGCCGAGACCCCGTTCGCCGTGAACCGCCGCCTTGACCGCGTCGATGATGACTCCGACCGCGCCGTCGCTACCGGGACTAGGTGCGAACACCGGTGCCGTGAGCAGGACCGGTATGCTGAACCGGAGCGCCGTCCCGTCAAGCGACCGGATGAGATAGGTGTTGACAAGATCCCGGATCGCCGGGTGATCGATGCGTGCCCGACCGTCTCCGAGGCCGGGGAGGATCCGGTAGATCACGTCATGCCAGGAACCGCTCATTCTCGCTCGTACTCTTGTAACGGTATTGGTATCCCGATCCACAAGGCTCTTTTCCCGCGATGATCTCTTCCCCGGTCTTATATATCCGGAGCACTCACCATTTCTACCATGAAACTGATGGCCCTCGCCAGCGGGAGCAGGGGGAACTGCACCTGCATCCGAGGGGAACGGGGCTCGCTTCTCATCGACGCGGGGCTCTCCAGGCGGGAGACCCTCCGCCGCCTCGCAAGCGTCGGTGAGGATCCATCGACGATCGAGGCGATCCTCGTCACACATGAGCATACCGACCACATACGGGGGATCGATGTCCTGGCACGGCATCTCAACGTCCCTGTCTACGCGACGGCAGGGACAGCCGAAGAACTTTTAAGAGGGTGCAGGGGCAAGCCGATCGATATCCGGCGGTGCCGGTATGACGAACCGTTCTCCGTAGGCGACTTCTCGATCGAACCCTTCGCAACCTCCCACGACGCCCGGGAACCCTGCGGATTCTGCGTCGCTGAGGGCGATCTCCGCATCGGATGTTGCACCGATACCGGCACCATCACGACGACCATATTCGACCGGCTCGCATCATGCGACGCCGTCCTCCTGGAGAGTAACCACTGCCCCCGGATGCTTGAGGATGGCCCGTACCCGGCGTTCCTGAAGAGCAGGATACGCTCAAACCTCGGTCACCTCTCAAACCCGGATGCCGCCCGATGCCTGCAGAGGCTCGCCGACCACATCCATGTGGCGATGCTTGCCCACTTAAGTGAGACGAACAACACCAAGGATAAGGCACGTTTCTCCGCATTTGAAGGCCTCGGCCTCTATTCAGACCAGATCGAGGTCACCGTGGCAGAACAGGATCCGGACCCGGAACATCCCGAGCTCTGCGGCTTCCACCTCTGACCGAAAAAACAGAAGGATTGATTCACCCTGCCGGGCATACGCTCTAAGCGAATATGGGTATGCAGTTTCTGGAGTTCGCCCGCATGTGCGAGCACCTGGAGGGGATCAGCGGACGCCTGGATCTGATCGAAGAGATCAGCACCGTTCTACCCCGGATCGACGACAAAGAACTCCCCATCTTTGTCCGTTTCATCATGGGCCGGGTCTTCCCCGATTGGAGCCCCAAGAAGCTCGGTGTGGGTCCAAACCTCCTCTACGACGCCGTCGCCTACGTCGTCGGCACAAAGAGGAACGCTGTCCGTGAGGCGATCAACGTGACCGGTGATGCCGGCCTGGCGATCGAGGGTCTCCTCGCAAACAAAGAACAGACATCGTTCTTCGTCCAGGAGATGGATCTCCTCGAGGTCTATCACGACTTCGAGCGGGTGGCGAGCGCTGAGGGTGCGCGATCACAGAGAGAGAAGCTCCTCCTGATACGGAAACTCTTTGCAAACGCACAGCCCCTCGAGGGGCGGTACCTTGCCCGGCTCATGCTCGAGGAGCTCAGGATCGGGGTAGGAGAGGGGAGTGTCCGCGACGCCGTCGCCCGAGCGTTTGATATCGACGTCCACCTGGTCGAGCATGCCCACCAGGCGATGAACGACCTCGGAGAGGTGGCCCTCCTCGCCCGGCGAGACCCGGCCGCCCTCTCAGAGGTGCTGATCGAGCCTTTCCGACCGGTGAAGATGATGCTTGCGCAGGCCGGCTCCATCGCCGCACAGATCGAAGATCACGGCGAGGTGGCGATCGAGTACAAGTACGATGGGAGCAGGTTCCAGTTCCACAAGGTGGGTGATGTCTGCCGGATCTATTCACGGAGACTTGAAGAGGTCACGGGAAGCCTCCCCGACATCGTCATGCACCTGAGCAGGGCCACCAGCCACGACGTGATCCTGGATGGTGAGGTCGTCGCCGTCCAGGACGGCCGGCCGATGCCGTTTCAGTACGTGATCAGGCGGTTCCGGAGGAAGCATCAGGTGGATGCGATGATGGAGAAGATCGAGGTCGTGCCGCGGATATTCGATATACTCTACCTCGACGGCACGACCCTGATGGATCGTCCTCTCACCGAACGCCGCCGGATCCTCGAGGACGTGCTTGATGCACACGTCGCCCCACAGTTCCTGGTCACCGATGCCGCCGATGCGGAGGCGATCTATGCGGATGCCGTAAGCCTCGGACACGAGGGCGTGATGGTGAAGGTGCCCGCCTCACCCTACACGCCGGGGGTCCGGGGTCGCCTCTGGGTGAAGGTGAAGCCCGGGGTCGAGACCCTCGACCTTGCCGTGATCGGGGCCGAGTGGGGTGAAGGGCGGCGGGCGAAGATGTTCGGTTCGTTCCTGCTCGCGGTCCAGGATCAGGGCAGACTCCTTCCCGTGGGCAAGGTGGCGACCGGGATCACGGATGAGGCGCTGGCTGACCTCTATGCCCTCCTGAGAGACAGCGTGATCGCGCACTCCGGAAAAGAGGTCACGCTCGAGCCGTTGGCGGTCTTTGAGGTGGGTTACTCCGAGATCCAGGCGAGCCCCAACTACGAGAGCGGCTACGCGCTCCGGTTCCCGAGGTTCGTCGGGGTGCGTGAGGACAAAGGCGTGGATGAGGTCGAGACTCTGGACTCCCTGATCGAGCGTTACCGGCAACAAAGGCCCTCAGACCCCTAAAAATCAAAGAGCGTCTTCTGTGTCATGATCTCCGGGATGAGCCGGCTGTAGGGCAGCCAATGGGAGAGTCCCAGGAGGCGTGAGGCGGTATCAACCCCCTCCGGCAGGGTTACACATCCTATCTTTCTCCCCCGCACGGCGTTTCGCGTCGCCTCCCGTACCACCCAGGTCCCAAGCGGCGCCCAGTATTCGCCCGTTATATTCCGGAGCACCAGCACCCGTGCGGAGCGCCGTTCTCTCTCCAGATATTCGGCGACCGCCAGACGGGCCGAGTAGTAGGCCCCTGCAAGAGGCGAGTAGCCGGACTTGGTGAGGCCTTCGCCGTCCTGCATGATCGTCTCGCCCGCATCGCCCCAGAGCGACCGCGTCCCCCAGATCTCGATCATCTCAAACCTCCAATCGCCTGGCATGAGGAGGCAGACGATGTGGTTCCCGTACAGCGAGGCCGAGAAGACCTCTATACCGCTCAGGGGTTGATACCGCGCTATCTTCTTCTTGAGCCGGGTTGAGACCGAGTCGTCGACCGCCGTGATCGCCCATCGGGTCGGGACAACGCGCCGCTTCCGACCGAGGAGGCCGGCGGTGAGGAGCTGGATGATCTGGTAGACGTCGGTTCCCGAGGCATGGAGGATCTCGAATGCATCCGTGGCCGAAAGATCGGTATCGGACGCGGCCCGGTCCACCGCTCGATCCACCCGGGCGTTGTCGAGGACGTCCATCTTGCGGATGGCGCCGGTGAGGCCGATGGGCGCTATCGTGCCGTCGAACCGGAGGTCAAAGTCGACAGGTTTTGTGAACCGGACCTCCACATCCAGCGGCCTGCTTGAGAGCGCTATCTCCTGGAGGTTATCCGTAAGCCGCCCGGGCCCAGCGGTGCCGCGTATCGTCCGGGCCCGTATCCCCACGATATCCTCTATCCCGAGTCCCCGGGCGATCCAGTCCGGTGGACTGTCGGCATCGTTGATCATCAGCGGACCCCCCGAGACCTTCGGGTAGCCGTAGCTCCCGATGAAGACCGAGGAGCTTGAGCCCTGGTAGTGGTCAGTCGATCTCATCGGGGCCTGGGCGTAAAACCGGCTCATGATCGGGCAGCGTGGAAGCCCGCAAAATCCCCTTCCCTTACACTCGGCGCACCGCATACCTCACCGACGGTCGACGACGACCCGGATCTTCCCCTCGAGGGAGTGGAGGGTCTCTCTGACCCACTCCTCCCAGACGACCGCCCCAGGATCCCGGGCGGCTGCAACCTCGCGCCCGACATCATCGTCCCGTCCGCAGGTCACCTCGACCACGACCGAGCCGGGCGCAAAACCCGGCTCGACGATACCGTCCCCGTCCCCGTCGATCACCCCGAAGACCGGTATCCCCGCGTGGGAGCAGATGTGGCCACAGACGGCGGTTGTGTCGTCTCCGATGGCGAGGACGCCGCAGACCCCCTCATCCTCGATCTCCTGGTAGAGGGTATGGCCGCAGTGATCGATGACCACAATCCGGCCGGAGCGAGGGGCGGCGCGGGCCCCTGCCGGTCGGGGCGGGGCTGAGCGTATCATCCCGCTCTTGCACCAGGCCTCGTTGAGGTCAGGTGGGCCCCTCCGGAGAAGCTTCTCAACCCCATGGGGCTTCACGTCAAGCCCGGATATCACCCTGATCGCCCCATCCTGGCCTGCGAGGACGACCGTCTCGGCCGTCGCCGTTCCGACGACGATCCCCTCGACAAAGACAGCCTCACCCGGTATACACCCACGGATCTCCCTGACCCCGTCGCGCGGGGCGGAGGTGCTCGTCGCCGGAGTGAGGGTAAACCCGGTCTTCTCCGCTACCTCGCGCGCAAGGACGTCGTC
>JAAZOW010000255.1 GCA_012797575.1 Methanomicrobiales archaeon
GACGCTCGCGATGAGGCCGAGGGGGATATTGAGGTAGTAGAGGATCAGTCGCCAGAGGATGACGAAGAGGCCGAGGAGGTATGCGGGCACGATCTGACGATAGAGCGTGGCGGCGCCGATCTCCGATATCCCGGCCGCGCCCGGGACGAGCGGGATGTTTGTGATCATCTGGAGGATCCCCTGAAAGAGGAATGATTCCGGGATGGATGGCGGCAACTCGAGTGCGACGAGAAGGGCTGATGCCACGGAGAAGGTAAGGGTCCATTCAAGTACAGTGGCCAGGAGCGCACCGCCAAGGGCCCGTCGGCCGCCTCTCGCGAACCAGGAGAAACCCTCGGTAAAGATCTCGATCTCCTGATCGATCTTCATTTTAAGGGATCTGGCATCTCCTATGCCCGGGCAGAACCTGGACCAGCGTTGGCTCTGGCCGCATCGATTCAGGATGAGGGTGGAGATGCTGCCCACCACCTGTTTCATGAGGGATGGGTGGCGGATCAGGATGCCGAGCAGGAGGACAAGGGTCAGGGCCAGGATCAGGAATGCCGTGACCGGGTAGAGGACGGTAGCGGCGAGATAGCCCCAGAGGCTTCGGAGGGAGAGGAGGATGGTGAAGGTGAGCGAGAAGAAGACCACAAGATCCAGCACCCGCTCCACGACGACTACTGTGGTGGCATCTCCCACGGCGAGCCCGGAGATCGAGAGGCGATGGATTCGGACCGGTTCTCCACCAATCTGGCCGGGGGTGATGGCGCCTGCGAAGAGCGAAAGGAATAAAACAAGCGTGAGAGCCGAGAATGATACGGTGTAGCCAAGACTCTGGCAGAGGACCCGGAGCCGCGACAATCGGCAGAGGTACGCTGCGGCCTGAAGCCCGAGGGCGAAGAAGATGGCGGCGATGCTGACCTGCCCGAGGTAGGCCCGTGTCTCTGGGGTGAAGGTCAACGCGAAGAGACCTATGAGAGCCGCGCCGCTGAGGAAGAGCGAAAGCACGATCCAGCGCAAGTTCTTCATGTGCACCCTCCTCCCCGAAGCCATCCTATCCAGTGGTGCACCACAAGAGAAGGTAGGTGGTGACAGGCCGTGATTATGGTTCCCCTGGAATGGATCATACCGCCATGGTCGGACGGTGCCTGCAGTCTTGCTGCCCAAAGTCATTCTCTGCGGGGCAGGGCAGGGGCCCCTGACCCCGTTGGTCCCGAAGCGGGGCCGGCGCCAAGAGACATCTGGCTCTGCACCTGTTTCGTCACTCTCGCTCCCCCGTCGTCGACATGCTCCCCTGGGACGACCCAACCACGCGGGCGCAAGGAGGCCTATCTGCGTCTGGCAAGCGCCGATGTGGATCGGGCGATGACAGAACCAATAATTTTGTCACTGCCATGACGTATGCCCTGGCGGCCTATACAATCGCTGATATCTTTGGGGGGTGCAGTGCGGGCTGGCTACAGGTTTTGGGGACTGAATTGGCCCAAGTAAGAAAAGGAATCGAGTCCGGAGCTCTGATGCGATAGCCGGGAATCGAACCCGGGCTAGAGGCTTGGGAAGCCCCTGTCCTACCGCTAGACTACTATCGCCCTGGTGCCATCATACGTCAACCCCGGAGACCATAAACATTCGGTTCACTTCCTCCACGGAGAATAGCGCGGCAAGGTCACCGTTATGGCAGCCCCCTCCTCCGGCCGGCCCGGGATGCGGTCCCCCGCCTGGACGCTTCCCCCATAGCGCTCCGCAAGCATCCTGACGATGTAGAGACCAAGCCCCTTTCCGCTCTTATTCGTCGCCCCGCGCTGATTGCGCTCGAATAGGCGCGGTTTGAGGTCGTCAGGGATCCCCGGGCCGGTGTCGGCAATCTTCACCGATACCATACCTCCTTCATCTTCCCGAACGCTGACGGTGACCTCAACATCCGACCCCCCGAACTTGATGGAGTTGCCGATAAGGTTTGCAAAGATCTCGTCGATGAGGCCGTCGGCATGAACCACCACATCCACCCCCTCGCAGATGATGCTGGCATCAGCATAGTAGCTCCGTATCCTCCGGAGCACGGGTTTAAGCCGCACCGGCCGAAGCTCGATGGGTCCATCTTTAAGCTGGCGGAGCGTCAGGACGTTTCGTATGATCTCGCTGCTCTGATAGACAGCCGAGAGTGACTTTTCAACGAGTACCCTGTCTGGTTCAGCAAGTTCGAGGTACATCTGCAGATATCCCATTGCCGCGGTATTTGCGTTGTTGATATCGTGCGTGAGGATATCCACGTAGAGGTTAACCTCAACGGTTGCGGCCTCCGCCTCCTCAAGATAACGGTTTGCGGAAGCAAGAGCTGCTTCCAGGTCCTCCTGAAGCATCCCCTCCACGACCGCGTTGCCAAGTCCCTCACCGATCGCCACAAGGATAAGGCGCTCGCTCTCTGGGATTGTCTCCCTGATCCTGCTCGCGGCGGTGATGCAGCCCGTCGGTCCGCCATCGCCCGGGATAGGTACCGATGCAAATGATCGGATCCCGAGGGCATCGTACTCAGGATATATCTCGTGGATCCGGTCGACGAACCGAGCCTCGCCGTCGGCAAGGATATGGCTGTAGGGTGGTTCATCCCGGTGCACAACGGGCGGGACGGCCCATTCTCCCACTGAGGCGCGCAGGTACGCACGATCGTTTCCAGGGTGCATCAGGTGCGCCGCACCCAGCTCGAAGTCCAGCAGTGCCAGTGTCTTCTCAAGCGAAGCCCTGAGGAGGACATCCAGCTGGCGAGACGCGGCTGCTACGGCCATGACCTCGTTGATGACTGCAAGGCGCCGGTTCTCCTCCCGCATCGCCTCCTCCGCCCGGCGCCGTTCGGTGATGTCTCGAAACGAGATGACCGCCTGTTCTAGCACATTTTCGCCTTTTGTGAGGAGGGCGACCGCGATCTCCGCGGGCCACACTGTGCCGTCAAACCTGCGGAGCATACACTCAATCGGTGCAGGTGTCTCCCCGTTCAGGACTCGCTCCCGATAGTCCATAATGGCTTTCTGGCTCTCCTCAGCAACCAGACCGTATGAATTCAGTCCAACCAGGTATTCTCGCCCGATTGTGCCAAAAAGCCGAACTGCGGCCTCGTTTGCCTCCACGATAGCTTTGTCCGAATCGATCAGAAGAATTCCAACATCGGTGGTGTTAAGGATGATCCGGAGGGTCTCTTCAGAACGGCGGAGCTGGTCTTTCGCTTGCTTGAGCTTTGTTGTTCCGGTGACCACCACGCAGACCATCTCCCGGTCCGGGAGGAGATCCGCCGAGAGGAGCACTGGACAGGGTGTTCCGCTTCGGGTGGCAAGGTTACAGCTCAGCCCCTCGATCCTGCCCTCCTCAAGGGCTCTGGCAAACCTGGGGTACTCAGGCCAGATCGCGGATACCTCCTGGGGCAGAGCCTCGCCTTTTGAGTATCCAAGCATCGCAAAACACCCCGGATTCATCTCCGCTATCTGCTTGTTCTTTGATGAGAAGAGGAATATACCCGGTCCGGAGGTCTCAAAGATCCCCCGGTACCGGTTCTCACGCGCCTGCAGGCGACTGGAGAGGTTCGATATGACCACGGCGACGATGAAGAATATCGCGATGCGGGATAGAGCGTTTGCAGCCTCCGCCCCACCCCCGGAGGAGAAGAAGACGACCTCTGCAAAATAACCGATAGCAAGCACGCTGACGGATGCAACAGCCCGCCTCGGGTACCGGTAGGCCACAAGGATGATCGGGATGTAGAAGAAGTGTGGGACGAGGATGAACATACCGATGGAGAAACAGTATGCCGTGGCGCCCAGAGCTATCAGAGCGGAGATGATGATGCCAAATTCAAATAAGTGTTCTCTTATGAACGTATTGATAGAACGAAATTTTGAAAATCCACGTTTCACCAAAAGGGGTCGCCATGGGTCACGATAAATCCTTTCAAAGTACTAACCGTTCCAGAATACTGAGCTTGGCTTTTGAGGTGTACTGATTCTCCTCTTTCTCGATCACTGAGAGGTTTCATGGGAGCATGTCATGCTAGATCGCGCTTGCAACCGGGTAATCAGTATGAACATCCCAAGATGCGCGAAGGGAGCTTGGGCTTTTGGAGGCAGGGTAGGCAGACCGCCAGGGCAATGTCGGGATGACTGCTACCAGGATCGGGTGGGCGGTGGAGAGTATGGCACGTTTCGTTCTATGGCCGCGCACATCCGATACCCTTAAGATCTCTCCCGGATAAGTAAGATACAGCACTTCATGTGCTGGCTATGGTAAGTCCGACGTGCTCCCACGCACTGCCCCTGCAGGGGCTCGGGATTACAGAGAATAGTCAGTCTACGGACTTTTTTCTGGACTTAACATAGTGTATAATCGGAGGTGTATGAATGGCAAGAATGTACGCTCGGCGTCGCGGGACCAGCGGGTCCGTCCGACCCTATCGGAAAGAGGCGCCCGAGTGGTCCAACACGGACGCAGCGGAGATAGAGAAGATCATAGTTGAGCTCCGCAAAGATGGTATGTCGAGCAGCCAGATCGGCCTTGCGCTGCGGGATAAATACGGTGTTCCTGATGTCAAGCTCGCCACCGGCAAGCGCGTGAACCAGATCCTTCGCGAAAATGATCTTGAGCCTGAGATCCCTGAAGATCTGCGAAATTTGATGCAGAAAGCGCTCGGGCTGAGGAAACATCTCGCTGAGAACAGAAAGGATGTTCACAACGCCAGGCAGCTCCAGATCACCGAGTCCAAAGTGCGCAGACTGGGCAAATACTATGTCAAGGCCGGGCGGATGCCCAAAGGCTGGACCTACAAACCGGAGACCGCGGAGATCCTGCTCTCCCGCTGATTGACCCCAATGCCGCTTGACACCGCTGCTGTGACTCTCGCCGACCACCTGCTCGAGCAGGAGTTTGTGGAGGTACTGGCGCACCACGATGCCGACGGTATAGCCGCGGCATCCATCCTCTGCCACGCAATGTTCCGCAGGGGAGGAAGGTTCCGTCTGAGGATTCGTCCGAGTATCACCACGGAGGATGTTCCCCGCGAATGTAGCGTGCTCCTCTGTGACTTCGGGTCAGCACTCTCCGACCTCCCCGGCGATGTGATGGTGGTGGATCACCACGTGCCCCACTTTGAGGGAGACTATCATGTCAACCCGCGCCTTGCCGGCATCGACGGCGACCGGGACCTCTCAGCGGCCGGCACAGCGTACCTCATCGCTCAGCATATGGGGGACAACCGGGATCTCGCGGGACTTGTGCTCCTTGGCATACTCGGGGACCGTCAGGACCTCGAGGGGCCAAATCGGGATATCATCAACGAGGGTGTCGCAAACGGGTTCATCGCACCCCGGCGCGGCCTCCGCCTCCCCGGGAGGGGGCTCATCGAGCAGCTTGCGCTCGCTGTCAATCCCTACCTCCCGGGACTCTCCGGCGCCCCTGACGCTGCCCGGGCACTGGCCGCCCAGGTCACCGACGAAGACGACGTCGACTATGGATCCCTCCTCTCCCGGATCGTCCTTGCGGTCGCCCCCGAGGCATCGCTCACTGCAATCTACGGGACCTGGGACACCACATACAGCCTCGGCCGAGAAGTCATCGACGAGGCCTCAAACCTCACCGCTGTCGTCGATGCCTGTGGTAAGGCTGGATCGGGAGATATCGGCGCATCACTCTGCCTCCGCTCGACGCACGCTCTGCAGGAAGCCTGGGAGACTGCGGCCTGTTACCGGCAGGCGGTCATCGCCGGCATCCGTGGGGCCCGTCGCCGGGATGAGCGGATCGCCCTCTTTGAGGTGGATGATGGATCGGTGACGAGTGACGTCGCGGACGCGCTCGCAAACGATCTCGTTCAGGATGGCCCCGTCTTTGTCATCGGACAGAGGGGGAGCCATTGTTCGGTATCGGCGCGCTGTCCGCCAGGCATCGACCTCGACCTCGAGGTACTGATGCGGACGATTGCAGGGGCCTGTGGGGGACAGGGCGGCGGGCATCACCGGAGAGCCGGTGCTCTCATCGGAGCGGATACGGTGGACCGGTTCAGGCAGGAACTCCTGGAGGCGATCCCCGCATGATCAGGGTCGAGGGGAGTATCGAGACGCCTCACCACTACCCCAACTGCGTGGCAGCGGCGCTCGAGCCCGACAACCTTGCGCTGATGCGGACCTACCCGATGGAGGGGGGGGTGCGGGCCGAGATCGAGGGGGCCAGACTACGGTCGATCATCGCATCGGTGGACGACTACCTCATGAACTTGGCGATAGCAGAGGAGATCTGTACCTGTGCCTCGAGAGAAGCCAATCGGCAAGGCGGTCAAGGAGCAGATCGGATCAATCGGACTGTAGAATAGATAGAGACGAGAAGAAGTGATTGAATGGCAAAGAAGAAACAGGTTGGAAGAAGGGTAGAAGGCTGGAAGTCCAAGAAGTGGTACCGGGTGTACGTGCCTGAGGCCTTCGGCAGAGTCGAGATCGGCGATACCATCTCGGCCGACCCTGAGAATATGGTCGGCCGGGTTATGACCGCGACACTCGGCGAAGTGATGCAGGACTACTCCAAGTCCCACATCAAGATGAAGTTTAAGATCAACAACGTGGCCGGTGATGCCGCCTACACCGAGTTCATCGGCCATGAGGTGACCCGGGACTACCTGCGGTCGATGGTCAAGCGGCGGGCATCTCGAATCGACACCATCCACCCGGTCATCAGCAAAGACGGCAAGCTCCTGCGGGTGACGGTCGTCTGTCTCACCCTATCAAGGGCTGAGCAGAGTCAGGTCCATGCTGTGCGGCAGGCGATCGCGCAGGCACTCTCTGCCCGGGCGGCGGAGAGCGATCTCGAGACCCTGGTCAAGGATATCATCTCCGGCGATATGGCGCGGGATATCTTCAAGATCGTCAAGACGATCTACCCGATCCGCCGGGTCGAGATAACCAAATCCAAACTTGAGCAGATCGCGGTTGTGTAAAACCCCGATCTGTTCGATCTATTTTCC
>JAAZOW010000333.1 GCA_012797575.1 Methanomicrobiales archaeon
CCCGGGCTTCCCGTACGAGAGGAAGTAGCGGAAGTCCGGGAATCGTTCAGCCTCGTAGCCGAGGTAGAATTTCCCCCCACGACACCCGATCGAGTCTTCATCGAATGCGAGGCTCGCCCCCTTCCGCACCTTCACAAGGTCGCAGATGAAACACTTCCAATCCCTCGGGGCCCGGGCCTTCTCCACTCCTTCGGTGGGTCCCCCGATCTCGAAGGTTATTGGGAGCTCCGTCCGGGGAAAGTACCTCTCATGGAGCCTAGCGTAGGCGTCACGCAGTGCAATGTCCATGGTTCTTATGTCGAAGCGGGAGCAAAGAAGGTTCTGGTTTCTCCGGGGGAGAGTCGAGGAGCAGAGGCCTTGGGTGGAGATATCATAAGTTATATATAGTCAACTTCCAATTGTTTACATATGCCTCTCCCCCTGAATGACAGACAGTTTATCTTCTGGAGCCTCCGCCGGAGTGGCCTTGCCAATATCCAGATAGCAGAGGAGTTCCGCATATCCCGTCAGGCGGTCTCAAAGGCGATCATCAACATGGACCGGAAGGTCGAGGAGGCGCTCCTCGCGATGGCTCACGCCAACAAGATCGACGTCGAACGTATGAACACGGAGAGAGGGATCCTCTTTGGGCACTCCATCCCGTTCGACGTGAATGCTGTCGTCTTTGTATCGGCGGATCACGGTGTGCAGGTCTGGTACGAGCACGAGGGAGACTGCGGCTCCTGCCCCCGATATACTCAGTGCATCGAGCTCCTCTGGGGTTACGCTGACGAACTGGGCATCATGCTTGCAGAGACCGATGACCCGACACGGCTTGCTGATGAGCTCTTCGCAAAGCTCCGAGAGATGGTGTGATGTCTCTTCTCAAGACCCTCCAGGCCTATCTCGGTTGGTGTCCTATGGGGGGTTCGATGCGGCCGGCTCTAGCGGTACAACCCGGGACGGCCGCGGTCACGGGAGGGCGGGACGGGATCACCCCCGAGGTAGGATGGTGGAACCGGTACCACAACCAGCTCTTGATTGCGGCTCTGATTGCATCGGTGGCGGCAGCAGTAGCCTTCCTCTTGGTCAAAGACGCCCCATGGTATTCAGCCATCTTCCTTGGGGTTGGCCTCGGGATAGGGTTGGCCCTCGGCTTCCTGCTCAGCCACCGAAAGCAGTATGCGCGGATTGATGCTGGGGAGTTCATCAGGGCTACCATGAGCCGGAGGCTGCGCATCACGCGAGATCTGAGCTTGCCGGTAGCCATCATCCTCTTTGCCGGCGTCATGGCGTATTGCATCCTGGAGGGTCGACTCGATCAGATCTTTGCGCTCATGTTGGCCCTCGGTATCGCTTTCTGGGCACAGTATGGGTTCACACTCCTCTGGGAGCGGCGGCACCAAAAGACCCTGATCTCAGAGAAGGGGTCGATGTATACCCTGGATATGGCAGCAGGGGATGGGTGTGCATGCTGAGATTCATGGAGAATCTACACCGATGAGCCTGGGTGGTGTGGGGTACCTCCCATCCCTGCAGGCTGTACACCTCGCAAAGCCCCGCTCGATAGGGCAATCCAGGGATCTTCGTGGCTCAGGTAAAAACTAGTGCACCGTATCTCTTAATCCTCTAAGAACGCTAGGTAGTGCACCATGTCACCGTATCTTCAAAGGTTTTGACGTGTGAGGTGGAACGCCAACAATCACACGAAATGAGGGTAATAGCCTGGCTTTGCGAGATCTCCCTCACGCCTACCTGGTTTCAATATGCCGGCATCCCCCACCCCACCCG
>JAAZOW010000194.1 GCA_012797575.1 Methanomicrobiales archaeon
ATGGGACCGGGCCGGTCAAGGACTACACCATCGAGGAGCTAAAGAGGCTGGATGCCGGAGAGGGGGAGACCGTTCCGGCGTTTCAGGAGATCCTCAAGCTCATCTGCGACCATAGGGCCGGCCTCGTCGTGGGGATCAAAGAGCCAGGGACCGAGGCGATCATCGTCTCTGCGCTCATGGACCGTATGCCGGATCGGCTCATCCTGACCTCGCTCTACCCGGAGAGCGTGGCGATAGCAAAGAAACTCCTTCCGGGGGTCCAGGCGGGCCTCATCTACTTAGAACCGCTCGATGATCCCGTAGGACTCGCCCACCAGATCCAGGCAGAGATCATCCTTCCATGGTGGGGCCTGGTCGACCGCGAAGTTGTGGAACGGGCGCAGGGGGAAGGGCTGCTCGTCATACCCTGGACGTTGGATGCACCGGATGAGATCCGGGAGGCGGTTCGGCTCGGTGTCGATGGGTTTGCAGCCGATGATCCCTGCACTGCACGGCGATACCTGCGGTCGGCCGGAACCGATCGAGCCTGACACGGGGGGTAGCCATTGAGGCGCTCCAGGGTCCCGGTGCCCATGCCGATCTGGGCATGCACATCGATCATGCTGACCCACATACACACACCCTTGAGCTGAGGAGACTGGTGCAGAGTCCTTCTTGCGCCTACTCCGGCGGCCCTGATCCAGAGGGATGCCATCGAGCATACCCGAGGATCAAATCCAGGAGGGTTTGCTCATCTTTCAAATCTGTAACTCAGTCTTGCGCCACATGAACCACTCGATCGCAAGCACTCCCGGGGTGTGCGAGGGTGACGGGGATTGGGTCAGTCTCTCACAATGGGCACGGGATCTATGTGATCGATAACCCTGCGCGGCCAAAAAGAGCGAGGTGTCGTACGCCCAGAGGAATGCTGTTTCATGATCTCATGCGGAAAGTAGATTATTATCAATTACAAAAATATAAATTACGATGGATAAAATAAAATACAAGTCTACCATACGGACAGAAGACTCTCCTCAGGTATCTGGTATGGAAAGGGCACAGATGTTCCCTGATACCGAAGAGTCCGATGCCGAGCTCCTTGATGCCTACTCAAGGGCGGTTGTCCGGGTCGTCGGATCCGTTGGCCCTACGGTCGTGAGTATCGTCGTAGGAAAGACCCTCCAGGGTCGGAGGGGGGAGCAGATGGGAGCGGGGTCGGGCGTGATCGTGGCGCCGGAGGGCTACATCATGACCAATAACCACGTGATCCAGGGGGCGGGCAGGATCGAGGCCCGCATGGCGGACGGGACCGCCCTTCCCGCGCGCCTGGTCGGGGCAGACCCGGCGACCGATCTCGCCGTGCTCCGCACTGATACCGGAGGACTCCCCTACGCACAGTTCGGCGATTCAGATTCACTCTCGGTCGGGCAGCTCGCAATAGCCATCGGCAACCCGCTCGGTTTTGACTCGACCGTCTCGACGGGTGTCTTAAGTGCCCTTGGTCGTGCGCTCCGGAGCCGGGATGGGCGCCTGATCGAGAACATCATCCAGCACACTGCCCCCCTCAACCCCGGCAACTCCGGCGGCCCACTGGTGGACTCGCGCGGGCGGGTCATCGGGATCAACACGGCTATCATCCCCATGGCTCAGGGGATTTGCTTCTCGATCCCGTCCAACACCGCCACCTGGGTCCTCCCGCAGCTCGTCGCCGACGGCAGGGTACGACGCGGCTACCTCGGCATCGCTGGGCAGGCGCGGCCATTGGAGAGATCGCTCGTCCAGACACTCGGGCTCTCCGCAAGCCAGGCAGTCGAGGTCATCTCGGTCACCCGGGCAAGCCCCGCCGGCCGAGCCGGACTCCGGCCGGGAGACCTCATCATCGCGATCAATGATACCTGCGTGACATGCGTGGATGACCTGCACCGATTCCTCAGCGTCTGGCCCATCGCTGAGCCGGCAACCCTGACGCTCATCAGGGGGCGGCAGCGGGTAAAGCTCCCGATCGTCCCGATCGAGGCGGTCGCGCACACCGTAGCCGGGTAGGTCAGGCTATGGGATCCAGGTGACCTGGGGATCCCGCCGTTCCCGTTTTGGAGGCAGAGGAGTGGCGGGGTAGCCGAAGATCAGTGGTGCTACAATCCGGTGATCACCTGGAACCTTCAGGGCGGTGAGGAGGTCGGGGTCCTGCTCAACGAGGGCGGCGGAGCCGACCCAACAACTGCCAAGACCGAGCGCCCAGGCAGCAAGCAGCATATTCTCCGCGCAGAGTGCACAGTCGATGATGCTTGATACGACCTCCTGTGCGCCGAGGATCAGGATCAGCACCGGAGCGTTGTAGAAGATGCTGTACCCGGGATCTTTTAGCGCTGCAAGAAAGAACTCTGTTCCGGGATAGTGGGGCTCTCCTTCAATACCTTCTGCCAGTATCGGCTTGCAGTAGTCGGAGATCCTCTGCATCAGGTCTCTATCCCTGACAACCACAAATCGCCAGGGTTGAAGCCCGAGGGCTGTCGGTGCCTGGATGCCCGCTGCGATTATCTTCCGGATGAGATCATCTGGAACCTGATGATTCGTGTAGTCTCTGACGCTCTGGCGACCCTGGATCGCAGAGAGGATCTGGCGTTCTGATGTATCTATCACCATGCCTTCAAGGGCTCATCCCAGGTACTTATGCTTTGACTCGTGAATACCCCCAGCCCCCTCACCGCCGGATAGAGAACCCCTCCAATTCTCCGATGTATTCCTCGCGGACCACCTGAACGTCATCGACCCGGGCCAGTGTCGGTCCACGGCGACAGAACTCGATCATCTGCTGCACCGCGCCCTCATCCCCCTCAAAGACAGCTTCAACGCGACCGTCCGGAAGGTTCTTGACCCAACCCGTGACTCCTTTGACACGGGCTTCATCTTCCACTGCCCACCGGAACCCAACGCCCTGTACCTGTCCGCTGATCCATACACGCACCCGTACAGTCATATCTATGGATCTTTGCGGGGGGTAATTTATCTTATGGGGAGGGGAGGAAGACCTGCCCTCCCCAGCACGCATCTTGCGGTAGAGAGTAGAGTCGTTAATAGAGGTCAGTACTCAGGCAATCTTCTCGCCGGCCTGCGGGCCGGGAGTGCATTCGTAGATCTCCTGGATCTTCATGATGAAGAGGCTCTTTGCCGGGGCCTTTGCCATCTTCGATCGAACGGTGAACTGCATCGTCTCAAATTCCGGGCCGCTGGTCCTGATCTCGACGGTACCCTTGATCTGGAAACAACCCTTCGTCTCAGCTCCCCAGACGTAGATGGATACCTTGGGGTTCTCCTGGACGTTTGCGAGTGTCTTTTTCATGAAGTTGTCTGCAATCCAGATCGTCTCATCATCGATGAGCTCAACGAACGCTATCGGCACCACGTTCGGCCATCCTTCCTTTGAGGCCGTAGCGACAGGAAAGGCCTTCATTGTCCGGAACGCCGCCTTCATCTCTTCAGTCAGTGCAACCATCAGTCTTCACTACTACATCCTCTAAATTACAGATTAATATACATGATCGTTGAAGGGGGAACGATCATGGCAGCGATGTTGCAGAACCCGGATCTGGTGGCTCTGGTAGCGACGTTTCTGACTGCATTCAAAATCATCGCTTCACAAGAGTACCCCCGCCCCCCCTGGGCGGAGGCGGTGCGTGATGCTTGTCCGGAGGGAAAACCGCCCTCCGGCAACAGCGCCGGATAGGAGGTCCTGCCTCAAAGCTGAGCGAAGCGGTGCACTGCCTCCACCACAACCCAGCCATTTGGGCCTTGTATTCGATGAAGGATCGAAGCTGAAGCTGATGAAGAATAACCATGCGGTGCAAAAACGTATCTGGATTCATCGGTGTCGGGGGCTCCTCGATCCGTGATCTCGAATGCCCCACCGGGTAGGTGTATTCACCACTTTGGTATCAAAAGACTGCCTGGCAACTGTTGTGTGGTATCTTGTGCAAAAAAAGTTAGGTACTGATGGCAGCCAGCCTGCCACCCTCGCGCATAAACAGCCAGTACCCCTCGGTCGGGAAGAGTTTCTGGTTCTCTCCTCTGGCTCCCATCTGGCCGTTGATGAGTGCTGATTGGTAGCTCTGACTCTCTGCGTCATAACCAACGATGTAGACCCAGCTGTCTTTCACCGATGCGAGCGTATCGCCTGCTGCCAACGGGGTCAGATCCGAGAAGCCGATGGCGTTCCATCCCGGGCTCAGCGCCTTGGATGCTGGAGCCATCACCGGGTTGGTGCTGAAGTTCAGTCGCACAGTCGCGGTCCCGTTCGAGTAGATCCAGTATCCATCAAGGACTTCCAGGGTCGTACCAGCGCTCAGGGGCTCAAATCCAGTCTCAGGCGCATAGGTGTAGATCACCCGCCCGGCGGTATCGAGGTCTCCAAAGACTGCTATCGCGGTATCATTGCCAGGCGAGAGTGGTCTTGGGATGGAGATGAAGTTCCAGCCATCGTAGAGCTGCAGATCCATACCCGACGGCTCTGGAGTCGGTGTGGGTGTCGGGGTCACGTTGACCGGTGGTGTGGGTGTCGGAGTCACAGTGACCGGTGGCGTGGGTGCCGGAGTCACAGTGACCGGCGGTGTGGGTGTCGGAGTCACGTTGACCGGTGGCGTGGGTGTCGGAGTCACGTTGACCGGTGGCGTGGGTGTCGGGGTCACGTTGACCGGTGGTGTGGGTGTCGGGGTCACGTTGACCGGTGGTGTGGGTGTCGGGGTCACGTTGACCGGTGG
>JAAZOW010000323.1 GCA_012797575.1 Methanomicrobiales archaeon
CCATTCGGCCCCGCCCCCCCGCTCTGGTGACAGTAAAGTTTGCATGAAGGAATCAAAACGAATCATAATGGGCTCATCCATGACTGCAGTGAATACTCAGAAATTAGAGCAAGTGCATCCAATCCCCTGAAGCTATCACTATAGTCGTTTTGCAATGGGCTCACGTTTCCCGCCGATTGCACCCGTCATTGAGACACGTCGCTCCTCACCGGCTTCCCGACCCGCCGCGCCACGGCTGGCCTACGCCCGCCCGGGAAAGTCGTGGGGACTGCCGGCAGATCAGTTCGCCGGCCCTGAACACAAGTCGGCATTCATCGCTTACGCACATCGCATTTCGCCGGCCTACATCTGCACGGAGCAAATGGGGCCGGGTGGAGGTGTACCCCAGCGCCTCCCGGCCGGAAGGTTGAGATCATGCCCGGGTGATTCGCACTCAAACGAAGCCAAACCAGATAGGCGTAGGCGCCTCAAAGGGGCGGGCAGAGCGGGTTTTCCGGCGCTATCGAGAGATGCTCTCGGCGGTCTTCGGTATGGCTGTGCTGACCATGGGGATCTGCTAGTAGAGCTCCGAAGTACATTTCGTGCCGACAGTCATCGATCCCACCGACGTTCTGGCTGTTTGGGCCGATCATGACCCCGGATCCGGAGATATCGCCGGAGATCGAGGATGCCGCGACCACGGCGCCATCTCCTTGCCTTAGGTCTCCGGGGATCGCTTTGTAACATATCTGTAACAGTCAATCGCAAACGATGGCTCTCATGCCCAAGCCCCACGCTAAAGCACTGCAGGGATCCTCTTAGCACCTACCGAGACATCGGTTTTTTTGCATGGTAACTTCTCAATTCCCTTGAGAGCATCCTTTAGCCGGGGGGTTTCCATCCTCCAAAGTTCGACATCGAGATACGCGATCTCACCACCAACCAGCGGTCTCTTGGCCAATCTATCGCCTATGTTGAACCTCGATCTCGTAAAACCGGCGCTCTTCCAGGTTGTCAATGTTCATCAGGAAGATGTAGTGGGACCAGCTGAGAGCAAACCGGGGGGTGAATTGCGCAGACAGTGTTTGCGCAATTGGTTGCCCGGCAGAAACGACCGTATCTGACTGACACGGCACTGCCGGGGGAGCCGATCCGCAGTATTCAAGGTAGAACCGGCGCATATACTCAAGGTTTCTTTTGGAGAATCCTCTCCCAAACTCTTCAGTTAGTTGGTGGGAAAGTTCCTGTATAGTCTGTTTCCCATACCCCGCCTTCGGCTCCCCTTGCTGCTCATGTTCGACGATCCGCCTGCCGATCTCGAAGTTGGTGACGACCAGTATCGAGTTGACATTCTGCGTTACAGCCAGGCGGGCTTTCTGGACGATATCGCGGATCTCCCTGATGAGAGGAGAAAAGTGTCTCTTCCAGTTCTCTTCCGGCCGCTCTCCCCGTTGATTTTTCCATTGTATTTCCTCTTCTATCCATTCCCATTCAAGGCAAGCGGTTGAAATTCCATCGGGACTTAGGACCAGGATTGCCTCAATAACTGCGAGTGGCATAAGCCATTGTCTCGATCGAGGTCTTCATCGGCATAATGCTGGGGGATTTTTCGTGCATCGAGCAGCTCTTCCCACTCCCACCAGATTATCCCTACAAGATCCGTTGCCTTCCCGGAAGAGAGGATACCCCGCTGGTAGAGTGCCAGCTGCCGCGCTCTCGCTGCAGTTCGACGGCAACGACATCGGGAGGGAGCAAAAGTGCCTGGACGATTATCCTGGGGAGCCCTGATGGTAACATCGGACATAGCCGGTCTCACCTAATGAATAAGAGATCGTGAAGAGAACCGATAAACGTGGCGGTGAGTTCTGAGGCACCGCAGAACTGCCTTCCGATCGGGAAGATCGCCTACCATGAGAACCTTAGAGCTCTCGCAAAGGCCGGGATCGCCGGCCTCGTATCCAGGAGATCACTGCCCTGCGGACCCAGAACCCCCACTGCATCTACAGTAGCGAGTGGGGACAGGAACGACCCCGGAGTCGGGGTGTCGCCGTAGACCGAGGAAGCGCCAACCACGGCGGGCACCCCGCAATCCTTCGCCGCGACATCGAGCGGCCTCTTCACCGACCGGGGCACGGATGGCCGCCGAAGATGCCGGCCGCGCATGGGAAGGTCTCTCGTAGTAGATCAAGGTCGGTGATGCTCCCCTCGATGAACGTCACCCGGGGATGACCGAGGAGGTGCTCGATGTTCTCCCGCCAGCCGGTGGCGAGGTTATCGATGATGACGATGTCGTGGTGCTGTGCGAGGGTGTCCATATGGTTTGAGCCAGCCCCGCCGGTGACGAATCAATCTGATCCACATCGAAGCAGAAAAAGTATCATCTGCTTAGAGAACTCACATCTGCATATTCTGGAGAGTGTGGCATGGGAGTGCACTACATCTATGATACAGAAGGAAGAAAGACTGGCGTTATTGTGCCCATCGACCTCTGGGAGAGCCTGGACACCGAAAAACCTACTGGTGAACTACCCCGCGCTCGCGGACGGGGTCTTCCCGCTACGCCCCGAACGCCCCCGAAAGATAAACAGGTCGGAGCTCGGGATCCCAGAAAATATCGGGGAATATACAGAAACTTAAACGTCGATCTAGAGGATGAGATTCGAAATTTGCGGGATGAGTGGAACCGGATATGAGCCGGTATCTGCTCGATACGAACATTCTCATCTACTACCTTGCAGATGCTGTTCCACCGGAGAGGGTACATGAGATAGAAGATATGCTCACCTCTTCGTTTCGTGTCTCAGTCATCACAAAGATCGAGTTTCTCGGATAGAGGAAGCATACTCCAGAGGGATATGCGACAGCTGAAGATTTCATCCGCTCTGCAGAGATATACCCTCTGATCGATACTATTGCAGATCGCGCCATCCATCTGCGCCGAACCTCTGGAATGAAACTCCCCGACGCAGTCATTGCAGCCACCGCTCTGACTCACGAATGTGCACGAGTCACCTGAAATGAACGTGATTTCTCCGGAATCCGCACACTTGAGATCGTGAACCCGATTGACAACGAGTGAACTACCCCGCCCGCGAGCATGGGGTAGTTCGCCCGTTCTTTCTCAGTATACTGCCGGAGAAGATCCGCGATAGAATCATCGGCATTCTCTGGGAGAAGAAGGCATACCTAGAGGAGACCTATCACGTCGGGTCCATTGGCATCTTCGGCTCGTGCCGGCGCGGTGAGGAACACGAGGGAAGCGATGTGGACAATCCTGGTCGAGTTCTCCGAGGTGCCGGGGAAGTAGCCTGACTTTGCGAGCCCCTTCCCCCTCACCTCTTGGCATTTCTCCTCAAAACTGTGGCAGATACTCTGCTCCCCGCTCCAGAGCAGCACCACGGCCGAGTACCTTTCCATGGAGCAAAGATACCCAGGAAGGCCGTATCCGGGAGAGCGAACCCCCGCGCCGGCTCCCTCTTCAGGTTCTCCCCATGCACTGGACCGTGGGGGGTATACTCTCGAGGGGGAGGGGGCAAAGGGCCACCTCCCCTGTCTCTCGCTTTCAATATGCTGGCATCTCCACCTCCGCTCGGGGCAGAGTGGCACCAGAGAAGCCAGAGGAACACCCCCCCTGAAGATTTCTCGAATGTAGGGTGACGATGAGCAGTAGGATCAAGGTTCTGATGATCCTTAGTCCCTACCAGGAGGTACGGATCGACCAGATCCGGGGACAGGCCGACCTGGTATACCGGAACGGTGCGTTCTCCCTATGTGCAACGCTGGGGGTCCCTGAAGGCGATCTGATCGAATTCGATGGGTTTCTTGGCGTCGATCTCGGGATCGTCACCATCACGGTGGATTCCGATGGCACCGTCTACTCCGGTGCTGCTGTCACAAACATCCGCAAGAGACACGGCGCTCTCCAACGTGTCAGGGCGAGGAGTGCCAAACGGCTCTCAGGTCAGGATGTCAATCACTGATATACAATATTTCCACGATGTAAACCGTTCAGGAGTACCTGATACGCCTTAAGAGATCTTCAGCAGATGCCTTCCGCTGACGCCGCTTCATGTCTGACCAGATCCGGCGTTGTTTGTAGAGCCAGAAGTCAAGGTCATCGGGGTCCTCTGCGTAGATGATGCAGTGCCGTTCAAGTATCTCACCCCGGAGGTACCAGGGGATCTCGTCATAGATGACGATATCGTACTCCTCCGGTGCGAGGAGCATACTCTCATACACCGCGACCCTATCCGCCCCATCGCCCAGGATCAGGCAGAGGTCGGTATCAGACTCCGGGCCTGCGTAGCCCATGGCACGCGAACCGAAGAGAAGAATGGCCCTGATCGAGGGAAGGATATCCCCGAAGTGGTCCAGGATCAGATCCTGTCTGCATTCAGCCATACCAGCACCTCCTCTGAGAACCTGCGCAGGCGGGGCATAAGCCGTTGCATTGCAGCATATGCAATGCGATCGTTGATACCATCGTATTCATGAACCAGGCGGTTTCGTAGACCGTTCACGGATTTTATGTCTTTCCCGGTCTCAGGATCGATGATCCCTTCAGTCACCAGATAGTCAAGATTGGTGTAATCGTCCTGTGCAGAGGAGGAGAGCATTCGGCGGATGAGCGCACAGATATCCGTAGCCGCTTCCGCGGCCTCCTGAAACTCTTTGTAGAGTGCCTTGCGCAGGATGCGGTCGCTCACTACAGCATCAGAGAGGTGGCGCTCGATAAACTCGATCCGATCGATGAGCATCTCAATCTTCTGCAATATCCGCTCCCTGATCCGGATATCGTGAGCTTCCATTGGAGGTTATTCACCTGCAGCCCCGATAATACTTCTCGTCAACTACCCACCTCGAAAGGGGTGGACTTCCTACCTGTTTGATCGTGAATCTCATTCATGAGAGAGGAAGCAGATAACTCAGAAAACCCCTATGAGGCAGAGCCTCAGGCTTAACGAATGAAAATAGCCTTCCGCTCTTACCCCTATACTCTGATTGGGTAGAGCAGGTTGGATAGTGTCCGGAATTCCCTGTACAATTATTTGAGGCTCTGTACCAATTAGAATTGGTAAAGAGGAACAGAGCCATAGATCTCTATGAGTTAGTACAAGATTATCTTTCCGATCCAAGCAGTGCGTTACAGACTTTGTTAGCCACCTTCCTGAACATGGTGATGCTCTGTGAGGTTGAGATACAAGCCGGAACAGGGTATTATGAGCGCTCAGAACGTCGAACTGCTACCCGAAACGGATATACCGAGAGGGGTTTAAAGACCCGTTTTGGCGATATTCGGCTTTTAAAGCCTGAGTTTCGCGAGAATCCCTTCCAGACAATTGTCTTTGAACGGTATTCGCGCAGTCGGGCGCGCGCTCATTCTTGTCATCACCGAGTCCCACGTCAAAGGTGTATCGACCCGAAACATCAAGACCACGATGAGACATTTCGGGATCACGAACATCTGTCCGGATGACCAAGGACCTTGATGACATTGTCCATGAGTTTCGGACCCGTCCCATTGGCAGATGTGTCATGTGCACCTTCACCGGATCATCCAGTCCAAAGGGATCGAGAAGGGTGATGCCAAGACCGTTGCAGCAATCGTCAGAACCGGAATTCAGGGTGATATCACAGCACTCAATGACGCCATTGAAACGTTGGAAGAGATGGGATATATAAGTGCCGCGTCAAGCCTTGAGCGATTCTCCACAGACCTGTTCAACTACCGGGCGCTTCCCTGAAGAACACTGGAGACGTATCTGGACAACCAATATGCTCGAACGGGTGAATCGAGAGATTAAGAGACGAGTACGGAGTGCTGGAGCGTTCCCTAGCAAAAACTCAGCGATGCGTCTGATCGGCTCGATACTGATCGATATCAACGGAGAATGGGTCTGCGGGAGACGATATCTCATAATGCCTCCTCCGGCTGACGAGGGGGATCTTTCAGATAGAGAGTGTTCTCTGGTCGGTGAATAGACTCCTGATATTGGACTATCGTTGAATCCCCGTATTCAAGAGATAGCGGGTGACTGGTACCCTGTGGCCGATTGGAGTCGGGGAAGATGAGTCCCTTCCCATGGCGTGTGGGGAGTCCATAGTGCCGGGGAGGAGGTAAAAAGCTCCCTCCCCTGTCATTCTTGGGCTCAATATGCCAGTATCCCCTGCGAAAAACTCGCACAACCAATATGAGAGATCGATCTCGCTCCGGCCTCTGGCGATCCCCGGAGCGACCAACACAATCGCAGTTGCCCAAATAGTAAGACTTATGAGCATCTGCACGGACTTTTTGACAAAGTAGCTTACATCGAGGGTAGATACTACCAATCAACGTACCACAGTGCGACTGCCAGGCCGACATATGTGAACTACCCCGCCGGCGGCGGATCGACCACCGATACCTCTTCACAAATGGCTCACCTGGAACACATCGAAGCGATCGAAAGGCGACTCTGGAACGCCGCGGGCACATTGCTGGCGAACTCAAACTACGCAAGCAACGAGTACTTCCTGGTCGGCCTCAGTGCGTCGATTACGAAGAAAGATCTCTACAAAGTCGAGCTGGTGCAGCCCACGGATCGGGTTGTCGAGATGTCCATTGAACATATGCGACCGGTAGACCTCCAGATTGAGATACTTCAACAGGCTACTGACGATCTCGCACAGGCCCGCGGTCCC
>JAAZOW010000096.1 GCA_012797575.1 Methanomicrobiales archaeon
AACTGTTACGCGGGTGTGATCAGGAAGAGGCTGAGACAGAAGGATACCAAGGAGAAGGTGTCAGCCACCCCGCCCTGAGGCGCGGGGTTTGGTCTGCACCGGGAACCTTATGGGAGGTTACAACGATGCGATTTAACTCGTCAGAAGGTTGCCTGAGCGGGCTTCATCCGCGCAGGCTGGTCGACGCGGTCACTATCGATTACCCCTGGAACCATGGGGTCACCGGCAACTTCCTCTCGCCTGACAGCGCACGCCATCCGCGAGCAGGAGTATACGTAAAAACTCCCATTCAGGAGTCGGTACCAATGTGCTGGCAACGAAGGTATTGCTATCAGGACACAAAAATAGGACGGAGGGGCAATTCTTCCCCGGCCTGAGCGCCGGGGTCTTCTTGCCCGATTATGATGAAGATTTTGCAGGTAACGCCGTTCTTCAAACCGCTCTGGGAGTCGGGAGGGGTGGCCAGGGTTGCATATGACATCTCCCGGAATCTGCACGAGAACGGACACGAAATCACGGTTTATACGACAAATAGAAGCATCTACCCAAATGATCTGCCGACGAATCGAGTGACATGTGTCGACGGTATGAACGTATACTACTTCGAGAATCTGCGTAAATACATCCCCAGCATGACCCCACCGGTGGTACCTTACCGTATGCCGACCGTCGCGAGGAGGGAGATCGCACAGTTCGATGTCATCCATATCCATGACCACCGCACTCTGCTCACCGTCATCGCCTCCCACTACGCGATGAAGCATGGCGTGCCCTACGTACTTCAGGCGCACGGGGCGCTCCCGCAGGATACAGGCTCTACGCGGATGAAGCGGCTGTTCGATCTGTTCTGGGCGAAGAAGGTGATCCTCGGTGCTGAGGGGGTTATAGCGCTTAATGAGACCGAGGCCGAACATTACCGCGAGTTGGGCGTCGACGACGATCGGATCGCGATCATCCCAAACGGCATCGATCTTGCTGAATATCCTGACCTCCCGGTCCGTGGCAATTTCCGGGCAACGTGGGGCATCGGCGATCACGCAGAGATCGTGCTCTACCTGGGAAGGCTTGACCCGACGAAGGGGATCGATATCCTGATCCGCTCATTTGCGGTGGTCGCTCGGGAGTTCGATGATGCCGTTCTCGTGCTGGTTGGCGGGAATATGGGGTATGATGAGGGGTTCAAGGAACAGGTCAGGTTGCTGGGCCTCGATGACCGGGTGATCTTTACCGGGTTTGTGAGCAAAGAAGATAAGATGGCAGCGTTCACCGATGCCGATGTCTTTGTGACGCCGAGTTTCACCGGGTTTCCGATCACGTTCCTCGAGGCATGCCTCTGTGGAACGCCTATCGTGACAACGGGCCAGGGAGATCTGCTCACGTGGATAGAGGATACCGTTGGGTATACTACCAGGTACACTCCTGAGGCGCTCGCCGGCGCCATCATGCATTTGCTTGCCGATGACACCCTGCGGGCCCGATTTGGCGAAAAAGCGAAGGATCTTATACGGACGAAGTACAACTGGCAGGCGATCGTCCGCGAGGTCGAAGCCTTGTACTCTGACGTCGCAGGTAGGGCCCGGGGTGTCGCAAGCCCTGGTGCGGATACACGCTCCCCGACCGACGCTTGACGCGACCTTCGGAGTGAGCCTTCCGCACATTGCCGGGCTGTACGATCGGCGCTGGCTCGGTGTGCCAGAGGGAGGGGGTCGGAACGTCGGGGGATCGAGCACGGGGTGAGAGGGTGCTTTCAGGAGGGCAATCAGTGGGGTTCCCAGGAGCTTGGTGCCAGACTCGACCTGCCCTTGAGTTCGACCCATTCTCACAAAACTTCTTCCTCATGCTGTGGACCGTTGGCAGCTGTCGCTATGGGGGGCGGGGTTCGATGGAAAACCGTGCCCTGAGTGCATGCAGGCGCAACCACCCGGATGGGATCTCAGATGACCAGAAGAGAGAGATTGGCGGTGTACAGTCACGGCAGGATCGCTGCAACGGGGCTCAAGGATCAGTGATCCGGTCGGGGAGACGGAGCGAAGACAGAAGTACCCAGATAAAAGATCTCCAGCACAGACCGAGTAAATGGGTGGTAGAAAGCATGAGGGTGGCTACGGTTGCGGTCGGTGGTCTTGTGGTAGAGCAGATACCACAAATCAGAACAGGGAACACTCGATCGTAGCCGATCGACAATAGAATACCGGGCACCTGTCACGGTTCACTGGATTTTTGGCCTATAATGCGGAGTGAATAGGTAAACGGATAATAAAGGCTGGTGAACATTATAATCGCAAAACCTGTTGTGGAT
>JAAZOW010000078.1 GCA_012797575.1 Methanomicrobiales archaeon
AGACGGAGTCGTCATCCTCCCCGGAGACGGGGGAAGTATCAAGTGGGGCCAGCACCTGACATACCGCTTCGTCGACAGCCATGCGGGCTGCGTCATATCGTCGGGGGAGATTTTGATCAGGGAGCCGCATGAGTAGGTTCTTCCTCTTCCATCGAGGGCTGCCCGGGCTGCGCCCCCGAATCCTCCCGGGGCGGGGAGCGCTGCAGGGGTGGATGCCCTCTTCGTTTCAGGACCACGGAAAATTCACCATCGCGGTGCATGGGTGGTAGCATCCTCGATACCCATGGCCACCCCCTTTGGCCCCGCAAGGGAGGAGCTGTTCTCAAGAGAGGGGGGGAAGATCTTTTGCATCCGGGTTTTTACCGGGGGAACATCGTCAACATTACGTCATTAACAAACGCCTATGTTTACGAATATTAATTAACCATGTCGTGAAGATCAATATACCTACATGGTTGATGCAGTACCAACTCCTTCCGTCTCGGACCGTGAACAGCCGGTCGATGGCACAGCTCCAGGAGCCGATATCGATGTGGTGACAACCCCTTCCGTCCCGGAGGACCGGGAGCTTCCTAACTACCGGTTCCGGTTCCTCATCCTGATACTTGCAGCTGTCTTCTGCGTCACCACTTCGTTTGTCATAGGCCAGTTCTCGATCGGCGTCGTCGATGCCGCTCTCATCCTCATCTCGCCGGCCGTTCACTTCGCCATGTCGCTGGATATCCCGATTCTGGATGGTATCGTCAGGACTCTCCTCTCACCGCTCATCCCCATGATGGAGACCTGGGACGATGCGATGTACAGCGTCATCTTCAACATCCGTCTGCCAAGGATTCTTACGGCATTTCTTGTCGGGGCCGCCCTCTCGACAGCCGGTGCCTCATACCAGGGAATGTTCCAAAACCCCCTCGTCTCTCCCGATATCCTCGGAGCATCCGCCGGTGCCGGTCTTGGCGCGGCTCTCGCCATCTACCTCTACCTCGGGACAGAGGCGATCACGGTCTTCGCGTTCGCCGGGGGTCTTCTTGCGGTCGGGACTGCGTACGCGGTCAGCCGCCTGGTGAGGGGTAACGCCACCCTCAGCATGGTCCTTGCCGGTATTCTCGTCGGCAGCCTCTTCTCCGCATCCATATCGTACATCAAACTCGTCGCCGATACCAACGATCAACTGCCGGCCATCACCTACTGGCTGATGGGCAGCCTCGCCGGCGCGACCATGGGTGATGTCTACTTTGCAGGCGTGGTGATCATCATCGGTATCATCCCCCTCTACCTGCTCCGCTGGAGGATGAACGTCCTCACCCTCGGCGAGGATGAGGCAAAGAGCATGGGGATCAACACCAACCTGCTCCGCCTGATCGTGATCGTCTGTGCGACGTTCATCACGGCGGTCTCGGTCTCTATCTCCGGCATCATCGGTTGGGTCGGCCTTGTCATCCCACACTTCTGCAGGATGATCTTCGGCTACGACTACCGGAGGATCGTTCCTGCGGCGGTGCTCATGGGCGGCGGATTCCTCCTGCTGGTGGATGACTTCGCCCGGACGATCGCAACCACCGAGATACCGCTTGGCATCCTCACCGCGTTTGTCGGGGCGCCGATATTTGCCTACCTGCTGATACTACGAGGAAGAGAATCATGAATCTTGAAGTTTCCAATCTCTCGTTTGCCTACAGTAAACGCGGCCGTCCGATATTGGATGATGTCTCGTTTTCGGTGAAGAAAGGGGACCTTCTCGCCGTGCTCGGGCCGAACGGTGTCGGGAAGAGTACGATGTTCCGGTGTATTCTCGGGTTTTTACGGAATTACGATGGGAACATCCGGCTGGATGGGCAGGAGATCAAGTCTCTTGATCATCGCGAGATCGCAAAGTATGTCGCCTACATCCCCCAGTCCACGTATCCGGTCTTTAACTACACGGCGCTGGATGTGGTCCTGATGGGACTGACCAATCAACTGAATCTGCTTGCGGCGCCGAACCAGGAACACATCGACGAGGCGTATGCGGCGATGGAGAGCCTTGGCATCGCGCATCTCCGGAATGCAGGATACGGTGAGATCAGCGGCGGTGAGCGGCAGCTTACCCTGATCGCCCGGGCGCTTGTGCAGAAGGCAAAGATCTTGATCATGGATGAGCCGACGGCAAACCTCGATTACGGTAACCAGTTCCGGGTGATGTGCCGGATATCGGATCTCGCGCGGGAAGGCTACATCATCATTCTCTCGACTCACAACCCGGACCATGCATTCCTGTACGCGAACCGGACGCTGATGATGTACAGCGGAAGGGTGATCGCCGATGGGGCACCTGATGATGTCCTGGATGAAAGGCTGATCAAGGTGGTCTATGGCGTTGATGTGAACGTCGAGGATTACCGGTACGGTTCACGCCGCCACAAGCTCTGTGTTCCGATCAACGGTGGGGTCGAGAAGCATGGTTAAGCGTTCTGTTAATGTTCTACGATCAACTTATCCAGAATGATAAGGTATTGTATTTTATATTGATGCGCCCAAACCGTATCTATGGGTTTCCGCCTTTGGGAGGTATCCGTATGAAGAGAGGTTTAACAGTTCTCATGTTTCTGGTTCTCCTCTCCGTCACCACCGTTGCATTCTGCGGTGCTGTCGTTGAGGAGGATCGTCGGACGTTTGTTGATGATGTCGGCCGGGAGATCACCCTGCCGGTTACGATTGATGCGGTCTCGCCGTCCGGGCCGCTGGCACAGATTGTGCTCTATTCGCTCGACCAGGACCTCTTCGTGAGCGTCTCCAGCGAGTTCACCGATGATCAGGCAACCTACATCGATCCCCGGCTTCTGACGCTTCCGATCACCGGCCAATTTTACGGTTCCAAGGCCTCGACCATGAATCCTGAAGCGATCATGGAGCTGGACAAGCGGCTCAACATCGATGTGGTCCTGGATATCGGTGAGGCGAAGGGGACCATGAAGGAGGATCTTGATGATATCCAGACGAAGACCGGTATCCCGTTTGCGTTTATCACCCAGAACAAACTTGAGGATATCCCCGGGTCCTACCTGAAACTCGGTGAACTCCTCTCCCGCCAGGAACGCGGGCAGGAGCTCTCCGACTACGTCTCCGCGCTTCTTGCCGAGTTTGATTCCGGTATGGCCGAGATCGGTGATGATAAAAAGTCCCTGATCTACGTGTCCGCCATCGACGGCAACTCTGTACACCTGATGGGAAAGGGGTCGTACCATGCTGAGGTTGTTGATTATCTCGCAGAAAACCTCGCAAAACCTGCGACTTCAGGCAGCGGAGGGGGCGATGAGTACACGATGGAGAGTATCCTCCAGGTGGACCCGGACATCATCATCGTGGGGTACACCGACAGGCACGCCTACTATGACGAGATCATGACGAACCCGATGTGGCAGTCGCTCTCAGCGGTCAAGGAGGGCAACGTCTATGAGGCGCCCTACGGTCCGTACAACTGGATGGGCGGCCCGCCGTCGGTTCAGCGGCTGTTGTCGATGATCTGGATTGGCAACCTGATGTATCCGGATGTCTTTGAGTACAACATCGATGATCGGGTCAAGGAGTTCTATTCGCTCTTCTTCAGGTACGATCTGACTGATGCGGAGCTGGATGGTCTGATGGTGTATGCAAAGCCCGGTACGGCATCCGCGCCAACGTCCACGCCGCCCCGGTCCCCGGCCCCGGTCTTTGGTGTTCTTGCAGGTCTCGCTGCTGCTACGGCTGTTATCGGTGCGGGACGCCGTCGGTGAGGGGGGGGTCTTGCAATGGCGGTTGACTACATCTCCCTCTGGGTTGAGCAGCACGAGAGGGCCAACCGTCGGAAAGAGATCTGGAATGATGGCAGGAGTTTCTGGGAAGATCCCAGAAACATCCGTCGGTTTGTTGACCGGTTGATGGCCGGCGAGGGGTCGCGCGTCGAGGGGCAGCTTGCGGCGATGCAGATCCCCGTGGGCTCTACGGTGCTTGATATCGGCGCCGGGCCGGGGTCTCTTGCGGTCCCTCTCGCTCTCGCGGGCTGCAGGGTCACGGTTGTGGAGCCGTCCGCCGGGATGCGGGCTGCGATGGAGGAGTACCGGGAGGCGGCCGGTGCTCCGGAGATCCGCGTGATCCCTTCCCGCTGGGAGGATGCGGATCCCGGGGAGGTGGGGAGGCATGATGTCGTCGTCGCTTCGTTCTCTCTGGGGCTTGACGATATCGATCTCTCCCTCAAAAAGATCGATTCGGCGGCGAAACACGCGGTGCATCTCTTCTGGTTCCTGACGCCGCCTGCATGGACCCGGGCGAACATCGTCCTCTGGCCGGAACTTCACGGAGGTGAGTTCGCCTTCGAGCCGACGGCGGATCTTCTCTGGAACTGTCTCTGCCAGCTCGAGATTCACCCGAATATCACGGTCGAGCACGTGAAGAAGGGACAGTGTTACCCGACCATGGAGGAGGTTGTCGCCGACTACTGCCGGCGCCTGCATGTCCGTGATGATGACGGCCGCGAGATCGTTACATCGTTTGTGCGCGAGAGGCTTATGCAGACGGAGGCCGGGTTCTGTGTTCCGGGAACTTCAAAGACGGCCCATATCTGGTGGGAGAAGGGGTCCCGGGAACCTGATTGTGCTCGATGGGATCGTATGTGCCATACCGACCCCGGCACCGCGATAGACTATATCAGTCTCTGGGACGGGCAGCATGCCCGTTCTCTTGCGCAGAAAGAGAGGATGGGCGAGGGTAGCGGGAAGTTCTGGTCGAACCAGGATGTGGTTGACCGATTTGTCCGGAATCTCATATCGGGGGATCGTTCCCGCATCGAGGACCAGATCGCCGGGATGCTGATCCCGCCCGGTTCATC
>JAAZOW010000091.1 GCA_012797575.1 Methanomicrobiales archaeon
AGAATTTCGCAATTCGGGCAGAAGTCTAGTGTGTATATGATGAATTGCGCTGTATCGGAAATGGTAATACCCCCTGATTAGGTCTTAGTGTTTTTGCTCTTGCAAGAATATAGCGGTACTGTAATACACCCATGACCCGGTTATCGCCTCTCACCGGCGTATACCATTGCGATCCGGGTACGGGCAAGAGACATCCGCATGATCCCTACCGCGCTGATACCATCCTTCACCTCGGACAGATCTGCCCCGACTCAGGGCATAGATCGGGGTTATGCTCGATCCGGGCAGTCCTCCCGGGGAATGGGCCGCTCTCGATCTCGTACTTTGGGTATTGAGGTCGAGGGGAAGCCAAATTTTCCTCTTCGAAAGGTAACATGACTCACACCCCCGCCTCACCCGCGCAGGCAGCGGAGTTCAAAGGGATCTCCTCATCCCCATCATCTGCCCACGCGCCGATCGGTGCGCCACCCCCCGCCTGACAATCACCATTTTGTAGGGTGAGGCACGATAGTACGATAGCATGGTCAGAACGTTCGTTGCAATCGATCTGCCCGAAGAGATCCGGGAGAGGATCCGCGAGTCCCGGACGATTCTGGCAGGGGCCGGTGGACGGCTCGCGATCGTCGATCCAGCAAGTCTCCACATCACCGTAAAGTTCCTCGGAGAGGTCGAGCCGGGAAGGATCAGCGCGATCATCGAGGCCCTCCGCGCCACGAGCTCCGAGGCTTTCGAGGTTACGGTCGGACGAGCGGCCCTCAACCGTCCGCGGTCCCCACGTGTGGTCTGGTGCAACGTCACCGACACCGGGGAGAGTGCTGCCCTCGCCCGGGAGGTGGACGACCTCCTCGAACCGCTTGGATTCCCCCGTGAACGCCGCCCCTTCCGGCCTCACGTGACGCTTGCACGGGTGAAGGAGTTCCACCCCTCCCTCATCCAGCAGGTGCAACGCATGCCCTCCGAACCGTTCGGGAGGTTCCGGGTGGAGACCATCAAGCTCAAGAAGAGCACGCTCACGCCCCATGGACCGATATACGAAGATCTCGCGGAGGTAGCGCTTTGACCCGTTGCCCCTGCGAGGAGGAGGTGCTCACGTGGATCCGGCCCACACCTGAGGAGCGAGCCTACATCAGGGCGATGGGAGATCGTCTCATCGAGGCGGTGGAGCGGACGGGCGTGGCAAAGGCGATGATGGTGGGATCGGTCGCCCGGGATACCTTCGTCAGGGGTGACCGCGACCTCGACATCTTCATGCTCTTTGACCCCTCGCTCTCGCAGGAAGAGCTGCAGGAGAAGGGACTGTCCCTGGCACGCCGGATCGCCGAGGAGTTCGGTGCTGCCTGGCGCGAGAAGTACGCGCAACACCCCTACATCAATGCAACGATCAACTCGCTCGATATCGATCTTGTGCCCTGCTACGCGGTGACGAGCGCCACCAGGATCAAGAGCGCCGTAGACCGGACACCGTTTCATACCCGCTATATCAAAGCGCACATCAATGGCTACGTCGATGATATCCTCCTCCTGAAACAGTTTGCAAAGGCTGGCGGGGTCTATGGATCTGACCACATGACCGAAGGGTTCTCCGGCTACCTGTGCGAGCTCCTGATCATCCACTACGGCGGGCTCCACCAGCTCTTCGAGGCCGCTGCCTGCTGGGAGCCGGGGATAACCATCGATATCGAGGAGCACGGGACGAAACAGTTCTCAGAACCGCTCGTCGTCATCGACCCCGTCGATCCGGAGCGAAACGTTGCGGCGGCGCTCTCGCTCTCACGGATGTTTGAGTTCGTAGAGCTCGTCCGCGGCTACCTTGAGGCGCCGTCTGAGGCGTTCTTCTGTCGCCCCACCACCCCGCCGCTCACCCGGGAGGCCTTCATCCGCCTGCTTGGGGCACGGGGGACACACCTCTTCTCAGTCACCTTTGCAACACCAGACTACACGCCCGATACGGTGGTGCCCCAGCTCCGGAAATCGGCCGAGTCGATGAGAGTTCTCCTCGACCGGAACGGGTTTCCGGCCAACCGGATCGACGTCAGCATGCAAAAGGATCGGTGTATGCTCCTCTTTGAGCTGATGGTCGATGAGGTCCCAACGATCTGTCGCCATATCGGTCCACCGGTCTGGTCGCCGGAGAACGCCCGGAAGTTCTTTGCAAAATACATCCACGGTGAAGTTTTTGCCGGTCCCTACATCGAGGATGGTCGCTACGTGGTGGAACTTCCCCGCCCGTTCACCCGGGCTGTTGACCTTCTGCGATCAGGGACGCTCCTGGATATCGCGCTCGGGAGACACGTCCGCCGCTCGATGGAGGGGGGGTGGACGGTGGATGTCGGTGCAGGGTGCTGGGACGAAGAGTTTGCCGGGTTCATCTCGCAGTTCCTCGAACGATCATCGCCGCTTGTGCGGATCAGAAGAGCTATGAGGGAGTAGACCGCTGGCGTGCTTGCAACCCCGGGTACCAGAACCTATTTTTAGGCATCCGCATCCATCCAACCGCCATGAAGATCCAGGAGACCCACCCGTTTGACCTGACGCCCACCGAGGCTATCCACCTCCAGAAGGAGCTGCGGACCCGAATCCGTCTCACCGGGGATCCGGGCGAGATCTCGATCGTGGCAGGGACCGATGCCTCCTACGCGAGGGGCTCAAACGAGATCTACGCGGTCGTGGTCGCCCTCCGCTACCCGGACCTCACCATCATTGAACGATCCTCTGCCTGCTGTGTGACATCATTTCCCTACATCCCCGGGCTCCTGACCTTCCGGGAGGGGCCTGCCCTCATCGAGGCGTTCCGGAGACTACGGTCCGAGCCTGACGTCATCTTCTTCGACGGGCAGGGTATCGCCCACCCCAGGGGGCTTGGCATAGCAAGCCACATAGGGGTCCTGCTCGACCGGCCCACCGTCGGGGTGGCAAAGAGTCTCCTCGTGGGCACCGCGGAGGATCCAGGGCCTGCCCCGGGATCGACGAGCCCCATACTCTACGACGATGAGACGATCGGGATGGTGGTGCGGACAAAGGAGCGGACAAAACCGGTATACATCTCGGTGGGCCACCGGATAGATCTCGCAAGGGCGGTCGACCTCGTGCTTGCGACGACCCGGGGATACCGGCTCCCTGAACCGACCCGGCAGGCCCACCTCTTCGCAAATGCTGTCAGGAGAGCGGGAGGCCAGATCACCCTCCCGGAGAAGGAATGACTTCCCGGACTCCTTTTTCGTGCACAGCCGATATCTTGCCCTCGCGCGGTGGAGCGAAATGGTTATCAACGCCAAAACCGACATACACACGTGACCAGCCGGCGCGGCACAGGCCACCGGGTGGTCGGAGAGTA